>CAZFAE010000014.1:0-42067 GCA_964516035.1 uncultured Sphingobacterium sp. | reverse complement strand
GGATCTGGTGCAGGTTCTCCACCTTTTCCACAACCTCCAAGGCAGGAAGCCACAACCACTGTTCCGGCGCCTACGCCTAACAGAGTAATAAATTCTTTGCGTTTCATCTGTTTAAGAATTAATTTGATTGATACATAAGTTACTATTAATAATCCGTTTAGTAAAATTTAACCATAGGATTATCATTCTAGTAAAATGTAAGCAAGAATAAAGCCAAACCGCGGCAGATGGCTTTGGGCTAGATTGGGAGATTAAGAAATTTGTTTGATGATGGCTTGCAAAGTAAGTTTGGTCTGTTCGCCGCTTTGCATGTTTTTCAAACTTAGCATACCCGATTCCATTTCTTCAGAACCAATTAAAATAACATAGGGAATGTGTTTATCGTCGGCATAACCCATTTGTTTTTTCAGTTTGGCCGATTGCGGATAAAGTTCAGCAGCAATGCCTTGCTGGCGAAGCTGACTTAAAATGGGCAAAGCAAATGCTTCGGCAGTTGCATCAAAATTACTGATGAGCACCCGGGTAGTTTCGCTGGTACTGTCCGGAAAAATATTCAATTCTTCCAACACATCGTAAATGCGGTCGGCACCAAAAGAAATACCCACACCGGTTAAATCTTTTAAGCCAAACATGCCTGTTAAATCGTCGTAACGGCCGCCACCACCAATGCTGCCCATGGCCACTTCATTGCTTTTTACCTCAAAAATAGCACCGGTATAATAGTTTAAACCCCGGGCCAGCGTTATATCAAGTTCTAAGTTGTAGGTTGTGGGTTTTGAGTTTTTGGTGCTAAGTTTTTGTAAATAATCGAATATTTTTTCAAGTTCTTCGATGCCCTTAAGGCCTGTTTCTGAACTTTTTAATACCAATTTTAAACTTTCAATTTTGGCCTCATTGCTGCCGCTGAGTTCAATAATCGGTTTTAGTTTTTCGATATCGCTTTCGCGGAAGCCTTTTTCGAGTAATTCTTTAACTACGCCTTCTAAACCAATTTTATCCAGCTTATCGATGGCTACCGTCATGTCCACAATTAGCTCGGGTTTGCCGATAATTTCGGCTATCCCCGAAAGGATTTTACGGTTATTGATTTTGATGGTAAAATCTTTTAAACCGAGGTTTGATAAAGCTTCCTGGTAAATCAGTACAAACTCGGCTTCGTTTAATAAACTTTCTGAGCCTACCACATCGGCATCGCACTGAAAAAATTCGCGGTAACGCCCTTTTTGAGGCCTATCAGCCCGCCAAACCGGCTGCACCTGGAAACGTTTAAAAGGTAAAGTAATATCGTTCTGGTGCATTACCACGTAACGGGCAAAAGGTACTGTTAAGTCGTAGCGAAGGGCTTTTTCAGAAATTTTAGGAGTCAAGGCTTTAGCGTCGGCGGTTTGAAGCTGTTCTGGGCTGAGTTTAGACAAGAAATCGCCCGAATTCAGGATTTTAAAAATCAGTTTATCGCCCTCATCGCCATATTTACCGGTTAGGGTGTCCAGATTTTCCATGCTTGGGGTTTGGATTTCCTGGTAGCCATACTTCCGGAAAACGGCTTTTATGGTATCGAAAATATAATTTCGTTTCACCATTTCTGCAGGCGAAAAATCACGTGTGCCTTTTGGAATTCCGGGTTTGTTGTTGGCCATAGCTTCAAAGGTAGTAAAAATCAGGATTTTGCCTGCTCTATAAACGCTTCGCAGGCTTGGTAAACCAAATGGTAAACGGGTTCAAACTGGCTGTTGTCCCAATATGGGTCGGGTACGGCTTTATCGCCTAATAATAAACTTACTTTTTGTTTTTGTGCTTCGGTTTGGGCTAGCGCCAATACATTTTTTAGGTTTTCGTGGTCCATCACTAAAATCCGGTCAAAACGATTTAAATCGGCAGCCTCAAACTGCCGGGCCTGCTGGCTGCTAATATCAATACCATGAGATTTTGCTAACGCGATGGATCGAGGATCGGGCGGATTGCCCAAATGCCAGTTGCCGGTTCCGGCAGAATCTATTTCCCAGTTCAATTCATTGGTTTTAGCCAGGTGCTCCATCACGCCATGCGCCAAAGGCGACCGGCAGATATTACCGAGGCAAACCATTAAAATTTTCATGGATTTTAGCTTCCGAAAATTTGATTGAATACACCTGCCAAACGAACGCCGCCTTTTAATAATTGCTGATTGATGGTTTCGATATAATCGTAATTGTGGCGGTAACCTAATTTATCGCCCGGTTTTACCTCGTTATAAACCTTTTCGGCAATGCGGTACGATTCACCAATCCATTGACTCAATGGATTGTTTTGCCAGGCCACTTTTTGTTTAGCGCTGCAAAAATTAATGGCTTTTGCATATTCGGTATAACTTAACTGCTGCTGCTCTACCAGTTCAGAATCCCAGATGGCGTGTATATTGCTCGATTTACCAAACCAGCTTACCCGCACATCATTTCCACCCTTATCTTCCAGGTGTCCGGCATGAAAAGGCTGGTGAATATCGCCTACAAAATGAACCAAAAGGCGTACATACATTACCTTTTTATCTTTTGGAAGATTTTTGTTTTTCAATTCCTTAATCAAGAAATTGATTTTGGTGTGTACATTAACAGCCGTATCTGATTTCAGCAGGTTTTGCACTTCGGCATCGCCTAATCCGGACGCAAAATTGATATAATGCCAGTTGCCGAGGTAGTTGAATTTATTGTCCGATTTTACAAAATCGGCCCAATTGCTACTCATAGCCAAGGTTTCGTTTCCGAGAATATTTTTAATCGCCAGTTTGGCTTTTGCATTCAAATGACTTTCGGCAATTTGACCTACCACCCGGTGGCCGAGCTGGCCCCAGGCCATACTTTGTAATGGTGCATAAGCCAATAAAGCAATAAGAGCAATTTTTTTTAGAGCGTTTAATTTCATGGTATTAATTTAAGGGTTTGGGTTGGCAAACCAGGGGTTTTGTGAGTACTAATTTTAAGGGTACGTGCTGGGTTAGGCTTCTTAGATGCAAAGTATCTGCTTCCCGTTTTTTAATAATCAAAGCATCCAGGTATTGGCCAGTGCGGTAACATCCGGTAATTTTTTGTTTCCAGTTGGCTTTGGTAAAAGTACCGCTCAAATAAAGGGTATCATTTCCCTGGCGGTAAGTTCCTTTGGCATATTCTGTCCAGCTGCCCTTGTTAAAACAGCTATCCGGATAGATATTGGTTTTAGCCCGGGTGCGAAGTGTTACGTAAAAAGAATCGCAGCTAAAGCGGAAATCGTGTTGGGTGTATTGCAGCAAATCGTTTTGAAAAGCTACCGGCTGTTCGGCCCATTCTCCCTGCACCATATCGGCACCTTTGTCTTGCACATTTGGATTAAATTTGCAGCCGGCCAGGAACATCATCCCTAAAAAGGCGAAAAAAAGTAATTTCTGCATCTCTATTTTAATCCGCCAATCATGTCTTCCGGACGAACCCAGGCATCGAATTGCTCATTGGTCAATAAGCCCGATTCTAAAGCGGCTTCCCGTAAGGATTTATTTTCTTTATGTGCTTTTTTGGCAATTTTTGCCGCATTTTCATAACCGATATGCGGATTTAAGGCCGTTACCAGCATTAATGAATTGTCTACGTGTTTTTTAATGCCGGCCAAATCTGGTTCGATACCAATGGCACAATGGTCGTTAAAAGAAACGCAGGCATCGCCAATTAAACGTGCCGATTGCAGAAAATTGGCCGCCATTACCGGCTTAAATACATTCAGTTCGTAATGTCCGTTTGAACCGCCAATACTAATGGTAACATCGTTGCCCATTACCTGTGCGGCCACCATAGTCATGGCTTCGTTTTGGGTTGGGTTTACCTTGCCCGGCATGATTGACGAACCCGGCTCATTTTCTGGAATAAACAATTCGCCAATGCCAGAACGTGGTCCGGATGCCATCATGCGGATATCGTTGGCAATTTTCATTAAAGAAACCGCCAATTGTTTTAATGCACCGTGGCTTTCTACAATGGCATCGTGTGCGGCCAGGGCCTCAAATTTATTTTCGGCAGTGCGAAAAGGCAGTTGGGTAAACTGGGCAATATATTCGGCCACTTTTACATCATAACCTTTTGGCGTATTGATACCGGTACCCACGGCGGTTCCACCCAAAGCCAGTTCAGATAAATGGTCTAAAGTATTTCTGAGTGCTTTTAAACCGTGATTTAATTGCGATACATAACCAGAAAATTCCTGGCCTAGGGTTAATGGCGTAGCATCCATTAAATGGGTACGGCCAATTTTAACAATATCTTTAAAAGCTACAGATTTGGCCTGCAGCGTATCTCTTAATTTTTCTACTCCCGGAATGGTCACTTCCATTACGGCTTTATATGCGGCAATGTGCATGGCGGTTGGGTAGGTATCGTTTGATGATTGCGATTTATTCACATCATCATTCGGGTGGATAAAGGTTTTGCCTTCGCCCAATTGATGGCCCTGTAAAACATGAGCACGGTTGGCTACCACCTCGTTTACGTTCATGTTAGATTGCGTACCCGAACCGGTTTGCCAGATAACCAACGGAAACTGGTCGGCCAGTTTACCTTCCAGAATTTCTTCGCATACCTGGGCAATTAAATCTCTTTTTTCGGCCGGTAAAATACCGCAATCGGTATTGGTATAAGCAGCGGCTTTTTTGAGATAGGCAAAAGCTTCTATAATTTCTTTGGGCATAGAAGCTTCGGGCCCTATTTTAAAATTATTGCGTGAACGTTCGGTTTGGGCGCCCCAATATTTATCTGCAGGAACCTGCACTTCGCCCATGGTATCGTGTTCAATTCTGTAAGTCATAACCTAATTGTTTGTAGGCCACAAATTTAGAATATTTACATCAATACAATCCCTTTTTATAGTTGAAATTGTTTAAAAATCGTTTCGCTTTTTGCGCTTAATAATTTCTAATTTCCGCCCTGATTTAATACCCTATCCAGATACCATGCGATTTACCCTTTTCTCTTTTTTTGCTTTATTACTGATATCCTCCTGCTCATCTGGAGATGGCACTTTTAGCCGTACCGCCGAAGATGATAAAACCGATAGCCTTTCGCTTATTTATCGCCCCGGCAAAGACAGCAAAAAAATTGACGAATTTGTAGAACGCCTGCACCGTACCCGCCAGTTTAATGGCAATGTACTCATCGCCCGAAAGGGCAAAATTATTTATGAGCGGGCTATTGGTTGGGCCGATTATTTGCATCGCGATAGCTTAAAAATAAACTCTGTTTTTGAATTGGCTTCGGTTTCTAAGCCTTTTACAGCCACGGCTATTTTAATGCTGGTTGAACGCGGTAAACTAAAATTGGACCAAAATGTAAAGGAATTCTACCCCAATTTTCCGTACGATGGGATTACGGTGAGGCTGTTGTTAACGCACCGTTCGGGCATGATGAATTACGTTTATTTTACGGATGATATTTGGAAGGATAAACGCAAACCGATGAGTAATGTGGATGTGATGAACCTGATTGCCGAGCATAAACCAGCGCCTTATGCCCAGCCCGACCGCGTTTTTCATTATAACAACTCTAATTACATGGTTTTGGCGGCCATTATTGAAAAAGTAAGCGGCAAAAGTTATGCAGAGTTTATGCTCGAAAATATTTTTAAACCTGCCGGGATGAAAAATACGCATGTGTATTCGACCACGGTTTATGAGAAAATTCCGGTAGATGTGATTGGCCACGATCGGGTTTGGCGCCGTTCTGTGGTACAAAATTTTTTAGATGGCCCGGTGGGCGATAAGGGAATTTACAGTACGGTTAAAGATTTGTTTTTGTTTGACCGTGCACTTAGAAAAGGCAAGCTATTGACTAAGGCCAGTCAGGATTCGGCTTATGCGCCGCACAATCCTTTACAATCGAGCCGTTTTAGTTATGGTTACGGCTGGCGCACTTTTGAAGGCGACAAACAGCAAGTGGTTTACCATACCGGCTGGTGGCACGGCTTTAGGCATATTTACCTGCGTGATTTAAAAAACGATGTAACGGTAGTGCTTTTGAGCAATTTAACCAATGGAAGTTTATTGCAGTTGGATGATTTGTACCGAATGGTGGGCATGCCGGTGGTTCGCAGAAATGCGTATTCACGCGATGGAAAATATACAGGCCAGAATTCCGGAATATCTGCCGATGATTAGGTTTAGAGGCGATTGGTATCGATAAATTCCAAGCCTTTTTTTAGGGTAAACACCACGTATTCGCGATTACGGCGCAGGCGTTTCATTAAATTGCTAATCAATTCTTCTTCCTGCCCTTGCTGATAAGCCAGGTCTTGGTCTGATAAATGATTGTATTTGCGTTTTAATTTGATTTTTAAACGCTCCCAGTCTTGGTTGGTGATGCTTAATTCTGCCATAATCTATTGCAAAAATAACATATTGAGATGAATTAGAAAGGCTTTACCTTATTTATAATGGGAAGCTAATTTTCCCCATTGTTACCGCCGGAGCATCGCCTAGCTGATGGCCGCTGCCCACCAGCGTTTCGTTGGCTAAAAGCGCAAATAAAACCGCTTCTTTGGCATTGGCATTGATGCCTAAGACCGCTAAATCGCTGAATTTAAATTCGGGTAAACCGGCCTGCAGCTGTTCCATTATAAATCGATTATGGAGCCCGCCGCCGCTAGTGTAGATATGCGTACCCGGAAAATTGAAATTTTCGAGAATGCTTTTTGCCAAAACCGCTACCGTAAACTGACTGAGCGTTGCCACCAAATCTTCCGCCGAAAGGCGTATAGATAATTTTTCAATAAGGCTATTTACCCAAGCTAAATTAAATTGTTCGGGCCCGGTAGATTTTGGCAAAGGCTCGGCAATAAAAGGATGTTTCATTAATTCGGCCAGCAAAGTTTCGTTGACTTTGCCGGATTGGGCTGTGAGTCCGTCGCGGTCAAAATTTTGCTGAAATCCGGTTTTCATTGCCGAATCTATTAAGGTATTGGCCGGGCCCACATCGGTGGATATAATTTGGGAAGTATCGTCGTTTTTGGGCAGGAAGGTAAAATTGGCTATCCCACCAAGGTTTAATAAAATCCTGTTTTCATCGCGGGAGCTTAACAAAAAATAATCGCCGTATAAAGCCAAAGGTGCACCTTCGCCGCCGGCTGCCACACTTTTCTGGCGGAAATCACTAAGGGTTAAAATGCCGGTTTTAACCGCAATATGGTCGCCATCGCCAATTTGCAGTGTGGCGTTGGGGTAATTTACCTGCTGGTGAAAATGTTTTGGCGCATGGTAAACAGTTTGCCCATGGCTGGATATGGCATCTACTTCTGCGGGTTTTATATTCCATGCTGCCAGACTTTGTAAAATCAGTTCGGCATGGTAATGCCCGATATAGGCATTTAATAATGTCAGTTTTTCGAGGCTAACTTCTTTTTTTGCAAAAACACTTCGAAGTTCTTCCTTAAAATTTTCTGCATAAGCAACAGTTTTATGGGCAATTACCTCAATTTTGCTTTCAGTTCCGGAACCGCCGATGCGGCATAAAGCCAAATCTAAACCATCCAGGGAAGTGCCAGACATCAATCCTAAAATCAGGCGTGTTGGTTTTTGGGCAATTGTAAACAATCTGGTTAGGTTGGCATTCATGTAAACTAAGGTAAACAGAAAACCGAATTATCATCCTTAGGCTGTAACAAATCGGGATAAAAAATCTCTTAATGAGGTAAAAATTATGTTCAATCTTTCTGTAAATTAGAATCTTAAACTGATAATAAACATGCGAAATTTATTCAAACACGTTATTTATGCCTTAGCTATCGCGATTGCCTTTACGGGAAGCGTTTCGGCTCAAAAAAAGGCTAAAAAAGCAAAATCGGCTAAGGCTGTTTTGGGCGCCATGCCCTTTGATGCCAGCGTAAAAACCGGCAAACTTGCCAATGGTTTTACTTATTATATCCGTAGAAATACAGAACCTAAAAACCGGGCTACTTTATACCTGGCCAATAAAGTAGGTTCTATTTTAGAAAACGATGACCAAAGAGGTTTGGCCCATTTTATGGAGCACATGAGCTTTAATGGCACCAAAAATTATCCTAAAAACGACCTGGTTAATTATTTGCAGAAAGCCGGTGTTCGTTTTGGCGCCGATTTAAATGCCTATACCAGCTTTGACGAAACGGTTTACCAATTGCCTATTCCTACCGATGATCCGGAAATATTTAAAAACGGCATGCAAATTATGCGTGACTGGGCTCAGGATGCCAGTTTAGATGTGGAAGAAATTAATAAAGAACGTGGCGTGGTTTTAGAAGAAAAACGTTTAGGCAAAGGTGCTGCCCAGCGCATGCAGGAAAAATACCTGCCCATGTTGTTTAACAATTCACGCTATTCTGACCGTTTGCCTATTGGTACCGAAGAGGTGTTGGCCAATTTTAAACCAGAAACCATCAAGCAATTTTATGCCGATTGGTATCGCCCGGATTTACAGGCATTAATTGTAGTGGGCGATATTAATGTGGATGAAGTGGAGGCCATGATTAAAACCAAGTTTGGCGATTTGAAAAAACCGACCAAGCCACGTGCCCGTACAGCTTATAATATCCCGTTAAACGGAAAAAACCAGTTTATTTCTGTTACCGACAAAGAATTCCCGGTAACGGTGGTGCAAATTTTAATTAAGCAGCCCGAAAATGTTTTGCGTACCGATGCCGATTACCGCAGAAGTATCATTCAGTCTTTATTTAACCGCATGATGCAATCTCGCTTTAGCGAATTGACCAAACAGGGAAATCCGCCGTTTTTACAAGCCGGTGGTGGAATTGGTCCGTTTTTGGCTGGTTTAGAAGCTTTCCAAGTAAGTATGGTGGCCAAACCGGGCGAATTTGAGAAAGGCTTTAAAGCAGCATTAACCGAAACCGAACGCATTAAAAAGTTTGGTTATACCCAAACGGAATTAGACCGTGCCAAACAAGCTTATCTTACCCAAAGAGAATCGTCGTATAAAGAAAAAGATAAAACTGCTTCTGATGCTTACGTAAATGAGTATTTGCAGCATTTTTTAAAAGGCGAAGCTTCGCCGGGTATAGATTATGAATTTAATTTGGCCAAAACCCAGCTTCCTGGAATTACTTTGGCCGAAGTAAATGCCTTGGCTAAACAATATATTACTGATGCCAACCGTGATATTATTGTGATGGGCCCGGAAAAAGATAAAGACAAATTACCTGCCGAAGCGGCGATCAATGCCTGGGCAGAAAGCGTAGTCCAATCAGATATTAAAGCTTATGTAGACCAAGTTTCTGATAAGCCTTTACTGGCGGTTAAACCGAAGGCCGGAACTATCGTATCTGAAAACAAAATTGCAGAATTGGGCCTTACCGAAATTACTTTTAGCAATGGGGTAAAAGCGGTATTAAAACCTACCGATTTTAAAAATGATGAAATCAATTTTACCGCCTACAGCCCGGGTGGTACCTCGTTGTACAGCGATTCAGATTTCCAATCGGCCAGCAATGCTTCGGCCATTGTTCGCAGCAGCGGTATTGCGGGTTTTGATGCCCTTCAGTTACCTAAATTACTCAACGGTAAAAAAGTATCTGTTGCTCCGTACATTGCTGAGCGTAGCGAAGGTGTTTCTGGTTTTGCCTCTCCAAAAGATTTGGAAACAGCATTGCAGCTAAACTATTTATATTTTACCCAGCCACGTAAAGATGCCGAAATATTTAAAGGATTAATTACCCAGCAAAAAGGCGGTTTAGCCAATCGTGAAAACGACCCTAACAGTGTATTTAGCGATACCGTTTCGGCAGTTTTGGGTAATAATAATTACCGCCGTACCGGCCCAAGCCTGCAAAAAGTTGAGCAGATTAATTTAGACCGTGCTTTTGACATTTACAAAGAGCGTTTTGCCGATGCCGGCGATTTTACTTATGTTTTTGTGGGCAGCTTTGAAGTAGAAAAAATCAAACCATTATTAGCACAATACCTAGGCGGATTGCCATCTGCGGGCAGAAAAGAAGCCGCTGTAGATTTAGGCATTAAAACTCCGGCCGGTAAAATTCAGAAAACGGTTTATAAAGGCACAGAGCCAAAATCTACCGTTCGCCTGGTAATGAGCGGCGATTATAATTACAGCGCCGAAAACAACAATACCCTGGATGCGCTGGCTGAGATTTTACAGATTAAACTTATTGAGCGTTTACGTGAAGACGAAGGCGGAGTTTATAGTCCGGGTGTTTTTGTGAATTACAGCAAATTCCCTACGCCGCGTTACAGCTTTACCATTACTTTTGGCTGCGGCCCGGAGAATGTAGAAAAACTGATTTCAGCTTCTTTAGACGAGGTTAATCAATTAAAAAGCAAAGGTGCACAGGTAGTAGATTTAGAAAAATTTATGGCCGAAGAACAACGTTCTACCGAAGTACAGCTCAAAGAAAACGGTTTTTGGTTGGGCTACCTAAGTCAGCAATACCAAAATAATGAAGAGCCTAAAATGATTTTAACTTACCTTGAATCTTTGAAAAAAATCAATCCGGAAAGCATAAAATCTGCGGCTAATCAATACCTGAGCGGAAGCAACTATATCCGTTTGGTTTTAGAACCCGAGAAAAAATAAATTACTTACTTAATGATAAAGCCGGCCCCGAATTTCGGAGCCGGCTTTTTTGTGCAATAATTTCTCAAAAAAACGTTTAAGCAGTATACTAAACTCTATTCTATGAAAACTTTTGCATCTGCATGGATTCTTACTACGCTATTCATTTTATCCACTTCTGTAAAAGCACAAAATATGTTCATTTTTAAAGATAAAAACGGGAAAGTGCTTACCCAAGCACAGGTAGATGCATTGGATAAAAAGCACAATGGCTTTTTAATTGTGGAGTTTTTGCGTGATGATGAACCCATGATTGTGCGGGTAACACCACCCAGCCCCGCAGAAATGAAAGTAATAAAAGAACTGCGTGATGAAGAAACGGCAGCATTAAAGAAAAAGTGGCTCGGTAAGCCCCTGCCTGCATTTTCAATGGAAACGCTTGATGGCAAAATGATGAGTTCTAAAAATCTGCTGGGTAAAAAGACAGTGGTTTTTTTCTGGAGCAAAAACGATTACGGCAGTTTAAACCAGATTAACAATTTAAACAAAATGGCCATCAGTTATAAAGGGAAACCCGTTCAGTTTTGGGCCATGACCTTCGAAGATTCAGTTTTGATTAAAGAATTTCTTAAAAAACACCCCCTTGCTTTTACCCATTTGCCCAATAATTTTTCATTTGTGATGGAGAAAATGGGCATTATGCAAACGCCGGTTTCTATGGTGATAGACAGCAAAGGAATTATCCGTTTTCTTACGACTTCTTATCAACGGAATATCGATCAGGTATTGGCAGCCGAAATCGCTAAAATCAAATAGGCAATTCATTAACTTAGGACTTTGATTTCCTAAAACATGAATAAAACTTACCTCATTAGCGGTGCCGGTAGCGGCATTGGTTTGGCGATGGCTAAAAAATTAGCAGCCAATGGCGATAATTGTATTTTATTGGGCCGAAACCTAGAAAAACTCCAAAAAGTTGCGGCATCCCTACCGGGAAATCATACTATTTTTGCTGCCAATGTTTGTTCGTGGGAAGAATTAAATCAGGTAGCCCGTTTGCTCGATAAGCAGGAAATTCACGGCATTATAGCCAATGCCGGCGTGGGCGGAGAAAATTATTGGGGTGTGGCAGACCGTTGGGAAGAAATAATTGGCACCAACTTAACCGGAACCTATAATTTGGTAAATACTTTTCTGCCTAACCTGCAATTGGCAAAAAGCAGCTATAAACATATCATCATTACTTCTTCAGTTCTGGCTCGTTTGGGTGTGGCCAATTATAGCGCTTATTGTGCCAGTAAGGCCGGTCTTTTAGGTTTAATGCGTTCTTGGGCAGTTCAGTTTGCACCCGAAAATATTTTGGTAAATGCCATTTGTCCGGGTTGGGTAAATACCGATATGGCTCAGCAGGGTTTGCAAGGCATAGCCGATGGAATTGGCATCAGCAAAGGGGATTTTTATGATATAGCGATGCAGAGTGTGCCCTTGCGCAAAATGAGCGAACCCGAAGAAATTGCTAATTTAGTGGCTTATCTTGTTGAACAAGAATCTATTACGGGCCAGGCCATTGATATTAACGGCGGCTCGGTAATGAACAGTTAATGCGCCTTAATGCCCACGTGGTTTGAGGGCTCGCTTTCGTTCTTTAAGCGATCTAAAGTCGTAACTAAGTACGTATATCTGGCTCCCGGAATAACCGTTTGGTCTTTAAAACTGGTTGATTCATCGTCAAAAGATATGTTTAAGATATTTTTCGGATTGTTAATATCCAGCTTTTCTCCCTCATTGAACCGATAAATGACATAGCCAGAAGCGGTTTCGCCATCTTTAGCTTCGGGTGGCGATACCCACTTCAATTGTACGGTTTTGTGCATAATTTGCACTTCAACCATTAAAGGAGCATTTGGAGCAATATCATCCAGCCAAGGCATGCTGGGAGGTAAAGCGGGGGTTTTGTAAAAATCGTTTTTTAACGAATCATTTAATCCCGCAAGGTTATTTTTTAAAGATTTTGAACTGAAAAACACCTTGCCCTGCACCCTCGAATTTTGGCGTAAATATCTAATCTGATCTGGAATCTGATTCCGTTTTTGCCAGCCAGATTTGGTTTCCATGGCACGGTAAGCACCAATACCTATGTATAAATGTTTTCCAAAAGCATTATTGGCCCACCAGTCCACTAACTTTTCGTAGGCTGCCGCCGGGTAATTAATGGGGAAATAGATTTGCGGATTGATATAATCTACCCAGCCCGATTTTACCCATTTACGGGCATCGCCATATAATTTCCCGTAACCATCAAGTCCGTTGGTTAAAGAACCTTCAGGGTCTTGCGACTGGTTTCTCCATATCCCGAAAGGGCTAATACCAAATTTTACATGGGCTTTTGCCTGATGAATACTATCAGAAACCGCATGAATTAGCGTATCTACATTTTGTCGTCGCCAGTCGTCTATAGATTTCAATCCGGCGCCATATAATTGGTACGCCTTATTATCGCCGATAACATGCCCTGCTTCTGGGTAAGGATAAAAATAATCGTCGAAATGGATGCCATCCACATCATAATTCCTTACCACATCCATAATTACAGAAATAATGTATTGGCGTACTTCGGGTAAACCCGGATTAAATAATTTTTTGCCGCTATAAGTAAAAAACCATTCGGGCTTTTGTTTGGTAATGTGGTTGGGGTTGGTATTGCGGTCAATTAAATCGTTGGTGGCCCGGTAAGGATTAAACCAGGCATGTAATTCTATACCGCGTTTGTGGGCCTCGGCAATGGCAAAGGCCAATGGATCGTAATAAGGAGCGGGGGCTTTACCTTGCACACCGGTTAAAAACCGGCTCCATAATTCTCTACCTTGTCCGTAAAAAGCGTCAGCAGCAGGTCTTATTTGTAGCATTACCGCATTAATGCCGCTTTGCTGATGTTGGTTAAGTATGGTAACCAATTCATCTTGCTGCTCTTGGCTCGTTAAACCGGGTTTAGACGGCCAGTCGATATTGGCCACCGTAGCTACCCAAACGCCACGAAATTCTCTTTTAGGATTAAGGTGGGTTTGTGCCTTAATCACCAAAGAAAAAAATAAAGTGTAGATTAAGATAAATAGGGCGACTTTACGATACATGTTTTAGAATAGATACTGTGATATGCCGTAAAGATAAATTAATTGCAGTTTTGGAGCGCCATCTTTTTTCTACGTCTTGTGGATAAAACAAAAGTTCAAACATATTTTAATTAGCGAATTACCGTTCCATTCATTATTTTATATTTGTGGTCTAGAATACCTAGAATAATTAACCATTTTTTTCGTTAGATAGCATAGAAAGCTTTCATGGATAAAAACGACCAACTTTTTGCCTCCTTAATTTATCTTTTTCATACCACCGGTATGCAAGGTTTAGGTAAACTAATGAATCCGGTTAGTCAAAAAATCGAAAAAAACATCGAACAGGCCAAAGAAAGTATTGAAATGCTCGATATGCTGAAGCAAAAAACACAAGGAAATTTAAATCCCGAGCTCAGTAGATTATTAGAGCAGTTTCTAACCGATTTGCGTCTCAATTATGTTGACGAAATCAAAGCATCTTAAACAATTTTATAAACCCCAGCATTATGGATACCTCCAACACTTCATCTTCAACCAAAAAAGACAATAACAAAATTTATTTTTTGCTTTTTGTGGTGCTTGCTTTATTTAGTACCAATGCTATTTTGTTTTTTAAGAACAAAAAGGCAAACGAGCAGGTTGTTCAGTTAGGCGATGATAAAACCCGTATGCAAACCGAGATAGATAGAATTGAAGCAGAATTAGACCAGGCTAGTACTGAATTTGCGCAACTTAATGAGCAAATGCAACAAGAACAGGCCATTGCCCGCGAAAAAATTGCCAATTTACGAGAAGCCTTACGTAAAGGCGAGCTTACTGATAAGGAACTTGCTTTAGCTCAGGAAGATGTTAAACAACTGCGTTATTTTGTAAACAAATACGTGGCAGACATTGATGTATTAAGAAAGCAGAATGCCAGCCTAACTACCGAACGTGATAGCTTAAAAACCACGGTAACTTCGGTTAGTGAACGGGCCAGCACTTTAGAAAAACAAAATCGCGATTTAGACCGCAAGGTGAAGGCTGCCGCTGCACTTAAGGCCTCTTCCATTGCGGTTATCCCTGTCCGGATAAAATCGAGTGGTAAAGAAAGTAGTGTAAGTAAATCTTCTACGGCACAAAAACTGAATATTAGTTTCAAGCTGCTTAACAATGATTTATCTGAGAAAGGACTGCATACTATTTACCTGCGGGTAATTGATCCGCAAGGCAATTTGGTAAACGGAGACAACGAAAGTATTGTTTTGGCTAATGGCGAGGAGTTTAAAACCACCTACAAAACAGCTATTGAATTTGCCAACGATACCAGATTGTACACCATAAGCTGGACTAATCCGGAAGCATTTATTAAAGGGGCTTATACTGTTATACTTTATGCCGATGGCTTTACTGTAGGCACGGGTAAACTAAACTTGAAATAATGGTTTAACGCCTCTTGCGGGGTATTCTGATAAAAAAAGTAGTCCCGTTGCCCGAGGTTTCGAAATGAATATTACCTCCAATAATGCTTAAACTTTGTTTTACAAAGGCCAGACCCAAACCTGTACCAGAAGTTTTGGTGGTAAAGTTAGGCGAGAATATTTTTTCTCTCAGGTTTTCATTGATGCCCGATCCGTTGTCTGATATGTCCAAATATCCCCACCGGGCATCTTTTTGAAGTGTAATTTTAATGTCGCCGTTTTTTTGATGAGATAAGGCTTCAACGGCATTTTTAATCAGATTATTAAACGAACGCAGCAACTGCACTTTATCTGCCTGCACCCAAATCCGCCTGCAGTTCAGTTTGTAAATGCTAATTTTTATCCCTTCAGTTTTTTGATAAACTTCAGCAGATTGTGCTACCAACTCAATTAAGTCCAGTTTTTCTAATACCATTTCTGGCATTTTGGCAAAATTCGAAAACTCCGAGGCAATTAAAGAAAGGCTTTCAATCTGTTCGATAAAAGAGCTGCTGAATTTTTCAAACTTCTGATCGAAATCAGGGTCATTTTCCTCCCATGACTTTTTTAATAGCTGAACCCCAAGTTTAAGCGGCGTTAATGGATTTTTAATTTCGTGAGCTACCAATTTGGCCATTTCACGCCATGCGGTTTCCCGCTCAGATTGTGCCAATTTTTTGGTGCGTTCTTCCAAGGTGTGAATCTTGTTTTGGTATTCCTCAATGAGTTGGGCTACTTCATTCTTACGGTCAGATTTATGGCTTATACAAAACTTACTTAAGCCCCATATTTTTTTATTCCACAAAAAGATGATTGCGAAAATATTTACCAGAAGCAATAAAATTAAGCAAACACTAAGCCAAGAAGAAAAGATGACTAAGGGTATGTATGATAACAAACTCAAATTGAAGGTGTTTTAAACTAATATTAAAAACGATGTTTATCGATTAATATTTCAGTTTAAAATACAGTTCAAATTTGTTAAGGATTTAAATACTAGCGCTAAAGGTTTCTGCCGATCGGTCAACCTTTTTTACTAAGCCCTGCAATACATTGCCCGGCCCAACTTCGGTAAACGAAGTAGCACCATCATGCAGCATATTTTGTACAATCTGAGTCCAGCGTACCGCACCAGTTAATTGTGCAATTAAATTTTGTTTGATTGTTGTTGGGTCAGTATAGGGCTTGGCATCAATATTTTGATAAACCAGGCAAATTGGTGCCTGGATGGCGGTATTTTCTATGGCCGATTGTAATTCGGTACGTGCCGATTCCATTAAAGGAGAATGAAAAGCACCCCCCACATTTAATTTTAAAGCTCTTTTAGCTCCGGCCTCGGTTAATAATTCGCAAGCACGGTCTATACCTGCAATACTGCCCGAAATAACCAGTTGTCCTGGGCAATTGTAATTGGCCGGAACCACCACTTCGTCAATTTTACTGCAAATTTCTTCCACTACCTGGTCATCTAAACCTAAGATAGCTGCCATGGTTGACGGCTGTTTTTCGCAGGCTTTTTGCATGGCATTGGCACGTGCAGCAACCAAACGCAAACCATCTTCAAACGATAAAGCCTGAGCAGAAACCAGGGCAGAAAATTCGCCCAAGCTGTGTCCGGCAACCATATCGGGTTTAAAAGTATCGCCCAATACTTTAGCTAAAATCACCGAATGCAGAAAAATAGCAGGCTGGGTAACATTTGTTTGTTTTAAATCTTCATCGGTACCATCAAACATGATATCTGTAATACGAAACCCCAATATTTCGTTAGCTTGTTCAAAAAGAAACTTCGCCGCTTCAGATTGTTCGTAAAGGTCTTTACCCATCCCTACAAATTGTGCTCCCTGACCCGGAAAAACGTATGCTTTCATATCAAAAAAGATTTAAATGCTCAATTTAAGATAAATTGGAGGTAATTAGTTTCAAAAACTCAGTGCGGGTTCTTTCGTGTACAAATTCGCCGGTAAAAGCAGAAGTAGTGGTTACCGAATTTTGCTTTTGTACACCCCTCATAGACATGCACAAGTGTTTACATTCAATAACAACAGCAACTCCCGACGGATTCAAAGTATCCTGAATACAATCTCTAATTTCGTTGGTTAAACGTTCTTGTACCTGTAAACGACGGGCAAAAGCATCAACCACACGTGGAATTTTACTTAAACCAACAATATGACCGTTAGGAATATAGGCAATATGCGCTTTTCCGAAAAATGGCAGTAAATGATGTTCACACATCGAGAAAATTTCGATGTCTTTAACCACCACCATCTGGCTGTATTCTTCGGCAAACATGGCACTTTTCAAAATTTCATCCGGTTTAACATCATATCCGTGCGTTAGATATTGCAAGGCCTTGGCTACCCGTTCTGGTGTTTTTAATAAGCCCTCCCGGGATGGATCTTCACCCAACTCAGGTAAAATTTGAGAATATAAATCGGCAATTTTGCGGATTTTATCTTCGTTGTAACGATCAACTTTCATATAACCATTTACTTCGGTTTCTTCATCAACATGAAGATTGTGATATGGGTCCATTGAGGATATTTTAGGTGTGTTTAGCCGAAATATTCGACAAAATTATTTTCAGTTTCGTATAGTTTTATTGAATGCAGCTCTGCACCATGTGCAGCAATGGGCTGTTTTAATTGGTCCCAAATGGCAACAGCCAATACTTCGGTTGAAGCCAGCTTATCTTTCATAAAATCTACATCCAGATTGATGTTTTTATGATCTAATTGATCTATAACCCGACTTAGAATAATGCTTTTTAAATCCTTTAAATCAATTACAAAGCCAGTTTCAGGATTTATTTCTCCCTTAATGGTTACAAATAATTCGTAATTGTGTCCATGCCAGTTTGGGTTGGCACATTTGCCAAAAGTTTCCGTGTTTTTGGCCTGATCCCAGTCTTCACGGTATAATTTATGGGCGGCATTAAATCTTTCTCTTCGGGTGATATACATCATTTCAACATCAAATTAGAATACAAATATAAATAAACCCCCCGTAAGCATAGCAGTACATACAGAATGTGCTTAACTTTAAACCATGAAAGTGCTATTGGTAGCGGCCACCTTAACAGAAATTGAACCCTTATTAAAGCGGTTTAATGCTAGGACATTGCCCGCCTGGTTTACCTGCGGAAATTTTGAGATAAGTGCCTTAATTACAGGGGTGGGAATGGTTAATACTGCATTTGAACTGGGTAAACATCTGGCTCAAAACCAGTATGATTTAGCCCTTAATGCCGGTATTGCCGGTAGCTTTGACCATCAATTAGCCATTGGCCAAGTTTTACATATTACTGACGATGTATTTGCAGATTTAGGCGCCGAAGATGCCGACGAGTTTTTAAGTATTGATGAATTAGGTTTTGGCAAGGCACGGGTTTCGCCCATTATTCCATCAATTACCAACCACACCCTTCACTCTCTGGCAAAGGTTAATGCCATTAGCGTAAACCGGGTACACGGCCACGAAATGAGCATTGCTAAAACCATTGCTCGTTTAAAACCCCAGTTAGAAAGCATGGAAGGCGCCGCTTTTTTTCATGCTTGCAATCAATTTCAATTGCCGGCCATACAAATTAGGGCTATATCTAATGAGGTAGAACGTCGTAATCGCGAAAAATGGAATATCGGCTTGGCCGTAAAAAACTTGAACGATTGTTTGGTAGATTTATTCAACGATAAAGCATGAAATTAAGTCTCGGATTTTCGCCTTGCCCCAACGACACCTTTATTTTCGATGCCCTGATTCATCATAAAATTGATACCGAGGGTTTGGAGTTTGAGGTTTCTTTTGATGATGTAGAAACTTTAAATTTGAAGGCGCTTCGCGGAGAACTGGACATTACCAAACTCAGTTTTCATGCTTTTGCCCATGTTACCGAAAAATATGTTTTGCTAGACTCGGGCAGTGCCCTGGGTTTTGGGGTGGGCCCATTACTAATCGCTAACGAAACCTTTAGTCCGGAAGATATTAAGCAAAAACCTGAATTAAAAATTGGAATTCCCGGCGTGTACACCACTGCCAATTTCTTATTGGGTATTGCGTTCCCAGAATTGCAAAATAAAGAGCCCATGGTTTTTTCGGCCATAGAACAGGCACTTTTAAATCAACAGATAGATTTGGGATTAATCATCCACGAAAACCGCTTTACTTATTCCGATAAGGGTTTAAAAAAAGTGATTGATCTGGGCGAATTTTGGGAAAGCCTCACCGGCATGCCCATCCCGCTTGGCGGAATTATGATTAAGCGAAGTCTGCCAGCAGACATTCAACAAAAAGTAAACCGCTTAATTCGTAAAAGCGTAGAATATGCTTTTGCCAATCCCGGTTCGGCATTGGAGTTTATCCGTGCTCATGCCCAAGAAATGGATGAAGAAGTGATGTACCAGCACATCAATTTATACGTGAACGAATTTTCTATCAATTTGGGCGAAAAAGGCCGCCAAGCTGTTCAGGTTTTATTTGATAAAGCTATACAAAACGGTATTATCGTTCCGCCCCAAGAGCAGCTGTTTCTAAGCTAAAAACAACTCTTATATTTCTTTTAAATTAATATAATTAATTATATTGACGTGGTTTTCTTGAATTCGTCCGGGCCATCAAACCAAAAAAGAAATGAGCAAAAAAATTACAGTAAAGGGCCTTGAAATTACCGTTTTACTATCAGGGCAAAACGATTTTATCTCTTTGACTGATATTGCACGGCATAAAGATGCAATAAACACGGATGATATTATTAAAAACTGGTTAAGGAATAGAAATACTATTGAATTATTAGGTTTTTGGGAGAGATTACATAATGTTGATTTTAAACCCGTCGAATTCGAAGGGTTTAAAAAGCAAGCGGGTCTCAATAGTTTCACAATGACCACCAAAAAATGGGTTGAATCAACAAACGCAATAGGAATTTACGCTAAATCTGGCAGATATGGTGGAACATTTGCGCACAAAGACATTGCTTTAGAGTTTGCTTCTTGGATTTCAATTGAATTCAAATTATACCTCATTAAAGAATTCCAGCGCCTTAAAGAAGAAGAAAGTAGGCGGCTTAACCTGGATTGGGATTTACAGCGAACTCTGGCTAAGGTAAATTACCATATTCATACCGATGCAATTAAAGAAAATCTAATACCTACTAAACTTAGTGCGGCACAAATTTCGTTTATTTATGCCAGCGAAGCCGATTTGTTGAACATGGCTTTATTTGGAAAAACAGCCAAGCAATGGCGAGATGAACATCCGGAATTTAAAGGCAATATAAGAGATGAGGCCAGCTTGGAGCAATTGGTGGTTTTAACCAATCTGGAAAGTATCAACGCCATGCTTATTCATCAATGTTTATCATCAGCCGAAAGGCTTCAAAAATTAAACGAAATGGCTATTTCTCAGATGAAATCTATCTTAAACAGCAAGGCGATGAGAAACCTGAAATCTTAGCTTATAAATCTTCCTTTAAGGTTTCTAAACTTTTTACGCTTAAACGGGATGATATGGCTGAAGCTATACCCGAAATAAATAGCACGGTAAAAAACACCAAGGCAAAGTCCTGGATTTTTAAATCTACCGGATAGGCGCTTAAAAAAGCATTCGGATTTTCGTCCATTTTAATCCAGCCGGTATTTTGCTGAAAAATACAAAAAGCAAGCCCCAGTAGCATGCCTGCAAAGCAACCCAATAAGGCTATCATCATCCCTTCGGTAAAAAATATGCGGCGTATTAAGTTTTTACTTGCCCCCATGCTGCTTAAAATTGCAATGTCTTTTTTCTTATCTAAAACCAGCATGGTTAGCGAACCAATGATATTGAAAATTGCGATGATGAGCACAAAAGTAAGGATGACAAAAATGGCCCATTTCTCTGAATTGAGAATTTTATAGAGCAATTGATTTTGCTGAACGCGATTTTTAACCACCAGGTTATTACCCAGCTTAGCGCCTATTTCTTCTTGAAATCTGTCCGGGTTAATTCCCGACTTGAGATTAATTTCAATGGCCGAAACGGCAAGTGGTTCATCCAATAATTGGCGGGCAAAGGCTAGCGGTACAAGTACCAGATTATCAAAATCTTGCTGAACCTGGAAAACTCCCGAAGGAAAAATGCTTTTTACCACAAACTCGTCGGCCGGATTAATGCTGTTGGTTTTACCCTTTCGGGGAGAAAAAATTTCTAAAGGTTGAAACTGATCTTTAATATTTACTGATAAATAAGCCTGCACCCCCGAGCCAATGATGGCATAAGGTTCGCCTTTTTCTTCCAGAATAAAATCTCCTTCTGCTAAAACAGTATCCAGATTTTTTCCTTTTACAAAATCGGCGCTTACCCCTTTAATTTGTGCAATAAACTGACTTTTACCGTATCTGAGCAAGGCTTTTTCTTGCAAAACTTCGGTATAGCTCAATACCCGGGGGTCTGATTTTAATTGTTGAATATAGCCCTGTTTGGGGTTAAAGGTTTTGCCTTGCTGGGCTTCAATCCTGATCTCTGGCGTTAAATTATCATACATCGATAAAATAAGCTTCTCAAAACCATTAAATACCGAAAGGATGATAATGAGCGCTGCACTTCCCACCAAAATACCCAGCATAGAAATGCCCGAAATGATATGGATGGCATTTACCGATTTTTTAGAGAATAAATACCTTTTGGCGATATAGAAAGCAGTATTCAAATCAATGTTTTTAGCTTAAAAATGGGTTATGTTCTTGTTCAAATGCAATTCGGGTTGCCGGGCCATGCCCGGGATGTACCACACAATCTCCCGGTAAGTTAAAGAGTTTAAATTTAATGCTGTCTATCAATTGCTGATGATTACCGCCCGGTAAATCGGTACGGCCAATACTTTGATAGAAAAGCACATCGCCGCCAATTAAAAAATTATCCTCAGCGCTGTAAAAACACAAATGGCCTGGCGAATGGCCGGGTGCAAAAATGATGTCCAGTTCACTGTTTCCAAAAATAATTTTACCGCTTTCTCCTAAAAAAACTTCCGCCGAAGGCGAAAGCTCATACCTAATTCCCATTTGCGGAGCATAAGCAGGCACCGCATTTAATAGTTCTAATTCGTTTTGATGAAACTCCGGCATTAAATTATACGTTGTGGCTACAAACTGATTACCCAAAACATGGTCTATATGGCAATGGGTATTGATCAATTTTACGGGCTTCAGGTTTTCTTGTGCTATAAAAGCGGTTAAGGCATTTTGCTCGGCGCTGGTGTACATGCCGGGGTCAATAATCAGGCATTCGCCACTTTCGTCGTACAATAAATAACTGTTTTCCTGGTAAGGATTACAGGTAAAAGATTTAATCTGAATCATAAAACAAAGTTAACAAGCCCCGCCGAACTTATGGATACTTATATTTGTTTTGAAAAGATGAAACAAACGCTGGTTTTTTACGATGGTTCTTGCCGCATGTGCGTGGGTGTAAGCGGCTGGCTAAGCCGTATTGACGGTAAAAAGCAATTCCGGCTGGAGCCTTTTCAAAATACCGAATTGCTGGCCCGGTACCCGCAAATACATGCCGCAGACTGCGAAAAGGAAATTCATATTCTCACTGAAAACGAGCAGGTGCTTAAGGGTGCAGATGCCGTAATGGAAATTTGGCGTAAAACCGACCATTGGTCTGCACTTATGGCGCAAATATTCCGCTTACCCCCTTTTATTTTGTTGGCCAGATTGGTTTACAAACTGATAGCCCGCTACCGTAATATTTACAAATAACGTTCGTTTAAAATCCGCTGGTGGTGGTTAATGTGGCCGGCTATGATAAATAATAAAGCCCTAACCGAAACCGAATGTCCGCTGGCTTTTCCAATTCTGGATAGTTCGGATTCATCAAAAGAGGCAAACAAAAACAAATTGGCCTTGCGCAAACTGGCAAATTCTTCGGCCAAACTTTCCAAACTACGGTCGTTAAAATGCGCCTGAGCTACATACTCATTTTCATCAAAACCCGGAAAACCCTGCATTTCGTTCCGGGCAAAGCACAAGGCCCTGAAAGCCATAATCCTTTCGGTGTCTAGCATGTGGCCCAATACTTCTTTAATGGTCCATTTGCCATCGGCATAAGCAAAATCTGCTTTTGCAGCCGGGATGTTTTTAATAAAAGCGGGCAATTCTGTTGCCTGGCTATTTAATTTGGCCAATACATCATCAGCTACCGTGGCAATATAGCCACCATAAAATGGATTAAATTCTTGAGCTTGTGGTCGGTTCATAAGTTAAACTGCTTTTTAAAATAATACGAAAAGTGGTTCCTTGACCGGGTTCAGATTCTTTTACGAAAATTTGCCCGCTGTGATAATTCTGAATAATTCGCCTTGCCAGCGATAAACCCAAACCCCAGCCTCTTTTTCGGGTGGTATAACCCGGCTGAAAAATAGTTTCAAATTTATTTCTGGGAATACCTTTTCCGGTATCGCTTATTTCTATAATCACCTGCTCTTTTACCAGGTTTTCGGTAATATTGATTTTAATTTCTCCGCTATTTTCTATCGCATTTACGGCGTTTTTTAATAAATTTTCCAGTACCCAGTCAAAAAGAGGCACATTAATCAAGGCTTCGGCACGTTTATCGCCCGAAATTTCAAACGAGATTTTATCGCTACTTCTAAATTTAAAATAGTTAACAAAATCATTAATTACCGGGTAAACCACTTGTCTTTCGAGTACAGGTTTTGACCCAATTTTAGAGAAACGGTCGGCAATAATTTCCAAACGTTTCATATCGTTTTCCATTTCCAGCAGCAAGGGGTCTTCTTCGGCATTAAACCGTGATTTCAGTAATTCCATCCAGGCCATGAGCGCAGAAATTGGTGTGCCCAATTGATGGGCTGTTTCTTTAGCCAAACCCAGCCAAACCTGGTTTTGCTCCGATTTTCGTGCAGTATTGAATACAAAATAAGCAATGAGCAGGAAAACGGCAATCAGTGAGAGTTGGATATATGGAAAGATACGTAAACGGCTAAGTAGCACCGAATCTTTATAATAAACCAGCTGCACATCTTTTTCATCAAAAGAAGATACATCAATCCGGATAGGCTCATGCTGCGATTTCATTTGCTCAAGTTCTCGGGCAAAATATTTAGGGTCGTAGGTCTTAATTTTTTGTCCAGATACTTCTTGATGGATATTGGTTTTGGTGCTGTCTAAACCCTTCCAAAAAATAATTTTGCCATTGGCATCTGTTACAATGGCGGGTACTTCCAGGCTATCGCGAATGGAATAAATAAAAGTGATGAAGTCGTCGTTGATATCAGCAATCTCCAGAATTTTTTTATTGCTGAGTGCCCACACTTCTGCCCGGGTACGCTCGGCAACAGAGATATTTTTAACCAGGTAATTGGTGTACCAAAGCGATGCTCCTGCAATTAAAACTGCAAAAGCCAGCAGCAGGAATTTCCAGAGTCGTTTCTGGGCGTATGGATTCATTTTACTCACTTAATTTAACAATTGACCCTCTAAATTAACTTTTACGGCAAAGGGTTGTAAATAAGTTTCAAGCAAGAGGGTAAATTCTAAACGACTAACCGGTCTTTCGGCTTGATAGGGATTTTTAAAACCCCAAGTACTTTTCCAATTTCTTTCAATTTCTCTTCTTAATTCTTCGCCACGTGTGGCGGTATACATCAATAAATCAATAGTTTCTTTAATATTTAGTTTTTGTGCAGTATGGTCGGCAAACCAAATCTGGCTGCGGCTGTAAAATGTTTTCATGGGTAATTTCAACTCTTCGGTTGATACCGCGTTTTCTGGCATCCAATACCGTAGGCCGTTTTGTGTTTCGATACCTGCATTCATTAAGCCGCTTATTGCAACATGCTGAACTTTTACGAAGTTGCTATCGCTGGGTAAAACATCCCCGAAAGGGATAAGCGAAGCTTTATAAGTCAATAATTCACTTTGAATAAGCCTAACATTTAGATTTTTGGTGTTGGTTTTAAAAAACGAACAATAGGCTGCTGTTGCTCCGGCAGCCTGGCCGGCATGCATGGCCGAAATCGGATTGTCAAAAACCGGAATCCCAATTACCGTTTCTGTTTTTTCTGGAATTAATGCTCCAAGTGGTAAGATTTCTGCAGAATCAAGAGTAGCCACGCTGGTGCGGAAACGCAAATTATCGGCTGAGGCTCTGATGGTATCAGGTAATTGTGTTTTTAATGCTTTTAATAAAACATGATTGGCACTGGCATCGAGTACAATTGTAGCTTTAATTTTTTGCCCGTTGGCCAAACGAATTTCCCAGCCCTTACCAGATTTTTTAATGGCGGGAATACCAGCAGCCGGGCGAACACTTAAACGCTTAACGGTATCGCACATTTTTTTTAAAATTGCGTTAGCCGAATCGGCCTGTAGCATAATATTTTCAGGAATGGGCTCATTTTTATCTTGAGTGCCCAAATAATTTTTGGCAAATTCTGCCCAAATTCCGCTTTGTAGTACTTTCGGATTACTCAGCGTTTCATTGGTTGCCCATACCGATTTCTCATTTAGCCATATTGTTTTTACCCCCGAACGGGCAGATTGTATGCCCGCAGCAGCAGCTCCAGGCCCCGAACCATAAACCAGAATTTCGGTTTTAAGGGTTTGAGCAAGGCCGGTTTGATTGAATAAAAGCCCTAATAAAATGGTTAAACAGATTTTTTGCATCGTGTACATAATTGCATGTGAATTTAAGCTTTCTTTCCTTAAATTTATCAGATTGCCAAATTCAAAACTTAGTAAACCCATGCCAGATACTCTTCAAAAAATCTTTTCTGCACAGCGCCTGCACAGTTTAAAACTTCGCGGTAGCTCTCTTGAAGAAAGAAAAAACAAACTCCGCAAGCTCAAACAGTTAATACAAGCCAACGAAGATTTGATTTATCAGGCCCTGGCCGACGATTTGCGCAAACCGCTTTTTGAAGCTGCCTTAACCGAAGTGTATTTTGTGTACGGCGAAATTGATTTTGCCTTAAAAAACCTATCGGGATGGATGAAGCCTAAAAAAGTGCCTGCACCTTTAGCCAGTTTGAGTACCAAAAACAGAATTCATTACGAACCTAAAGGTGTTTCGTTAATTATTTCGCCTTGGAATTATCCTTTTCAATTGTTGATTTCGCCATTGATTTCTGCCATTGCCGCCGGAAATTGTGCGGTGCTTAAGCCTTCAGAACTCAGTCCGGCAACCAGTAAATTGGCCTGCAGACTTATTTCAGAAAATTTTGACCCGGCCGAAATTGCCTGCGTAGAAGGCGATGCTGAAACAGCAAAAACGCTGTTGAGTTTGCCTTTTGACCACATCTTTTTTACCGGAAGCACGCATATTGGCAAAATAGTAATGGAAGCTGCCGCCAAACATTTGGGGTCTGTAACTCTAGAATTAGGAGGCAAATCGCCGGTACTGATTGGAGAAGGCGCCAACTTGGAGAAAGCCGCCGAAAAAATTATTTGGGGCAAATTTATGAATGCCGGGCAAACTTGCATTGCGCCAGATTATGTACTTGTTCCCGAGCATCAGCTGGATGAATTGCTGCAATTGATGGCGCAAAAAATCAACAAACTCTATAAAAAAGACGCTCAATTAGATAAAACGGTTTACGGCAAAATCATCAATAAAAACCATTTTGAACGTTTAAAAAACCTTTGCGATGATGCAGTAAAACAGGGTGCCAAAATCCAGATTGGCGGGCAGTTTGAACCTGCCGATTTAACCATGGAGCCCACCGTAATTACCGGTGTTCCACTAGATGCCGGTTTAATGCAGGAAGAAATATTTGGTCCCATTTTACCAATTCTGACTTATAAAACAAGTGAAGAAGCAATTCAACTGATTAACGCTCGCCCCAAACCTTTGGCATTGTATGTTTTTGCTAAAGAATCGGTGGCCAAGGAAGTGATTCGGCATACTTCGGCCGGCGGTACCGCCGTTAATGATGTGGTGGTGCATATCAGCAATCCGAATTTGCCTTTCGGCGGAACGGGTACCAGCGGCACTGGCAGCTGCCATGGTTTTTATGGTTTTAAAGCTTTTTCGCACGAGCGGGCGGTGATGTACCAAAGCGCTATCGATTTCAATTGGCTGGTTTACCCACCCTTTAATATGGGCTTATTAAAATGGCTCAAAAAATTATTTTAAAAATGATGAATCAGGATTTAGAACTATTAAAATACCCTATCGGGAAGTTTCAGGCCAAGCCTGAAGTTAATGCCGATGATATTGAGGGATGGATTGCAGCAATTGCCGAATTGCCCCAGCGTTTACAGGAAGTGGCAGCGGGTTTAAACGATGTACAATTGGATACGCCTTACCGCCCTAACGGCTGGACTTTGCGCCAGGTAATTCATCATTTGGCCGATAGCCACCTGAATGCTTATGTGCGATTTAAATTGGCTTTAACCGAAAAAAATCCCCACATCAGGCCTTACGACGAAGCGCTTTGGGCCCAATGTGAGGATGCAAAATCTGCGCCTGTTGCAGTTTCTTTAGCTTTATTGACCAGTTTACACCAGCGCTGGGTAATATTTCTCAAAACGCTGAAACCAGCAGATTTTGAGCGGACTTATTTTCATCCAGAACACCAAAAAACCTTTGCATTAACTTTTGCTTTGGGTTTATACGCTTGGCATGGCCAGCATCATTTGGCGCATATTACCACAACCAAACAACAGCACGGTTGGCTATAACACATTAAACAGGTTATATTCTAAACGTACCAAAAACATATTTTTCCCATTTCTGGTCATGCTGCTCCAAAGCTGCACACGCTGCGAAAAGTCAATTCTGAATTTACTATTAATAATAAATTGAACTGCCGGAGCAGCATCCATTACATGTTCATTTCTGCCCACATTAGTTTTACCCAAAAACTCTAAATACAGGTTAATATTGGTTTGTTTATAATCTCTGTAAACTTTAGGATACACCAATAAGCCGCTAGAAAACGTATAACCGATACTTTCACTTGGCAGATTATTGGGCAATACATTACCGTTCCGGTTATCCAAAGCTTTGAGGTAACTTACCGAGCCAGATAGTGCCAGTTTATGCAGCAATTGGGTGAATACCACCCCGGCCTGCCAACCGCTATTGTTTCCTTCGAGATTAATCTCCTGATATAAAATGGGATTATTGCTCGAAGAATATTTGGCAAAAACCGCTCCTCGAAAATGCCTTTGGCTACTATCAATACTTAAAAAACGGTATTTGGCATAGGTACTCCAGCCTTCCATTTTATATTTATCCTGAAAAAAATCAGATACGTATGCCGAGGCATGTACCATGAGGTTTTTATCTAAGCCTACCATTACTTCAGGAACCAAACGGCTCTGAAAACCATTTCTAAAACCGCCTTCTTGCGACATGCGCAAGGCGATACCACCTGTGGGCATATTACTGGCCGGCTCGGTAGCTACATATAATTCCTGGGCATTTATGCTAATTACTGCCATAAGCAGGCTCAGCGTAATAATTAATTTTCTCATCTGATTATAATGTGATATGGTAGGTACGTGTTTTGCCCATTAAGCCGGTTTTGTAGCATTCGAACTCGGTTTTAGCCGAACGGGTTTTAAATTCCCCGGCAGGGATAAAGTCTTTATCCAATACGGTTAAACGAATGGGGCCATCTAATGTGCGGCTGCTTACATTCATAAAATGATATTTAGAGCCGGCAAAATCAAAATGAGAGTTGTTGCTAATTTTTTCGTTATTAAAATTAAAAACAGTTACCAGTTTACTTACCGAGAACCCGGCACCTTTTACTTTTTTCTTGATGAGGTCTAAATTCACGGCCTTATCTTTTTTAAAGCTAACCAAATACACGTTTTTGTTTAAATCAGGTTTTACATCACCTACAAAGTCTAATGTTTTAAGGGCTTTTTCGGTAGCCAGCTGGCACATAGAGCAGGTTAAACCACTTACGGTAACTTCTGCTTTTACAAATTGTGCTTTTGCTGTTGAGCCAGCTATGATCAATAGGGCAGATGCCACAAATATTTTGAATGTTTTCATGTTTGTTTTTTAAAAAAATGATAAAATAGGATAAATGGGGCCATTGGCCCGATAGCTAAATCTGAGGGAAGCAGTATTTTATCAGATTCTGAAAACGCAGTTTTTTAAACCGATGGGCACCGAAAGTGGTGGCGGTTTAACAAAATGAGGGCTTTTTGCCAGACGACATGTGTTTACCCAATTAGTTTGTAAAACCGTGGGTAAAATAAATATAGCTAAACACGGTATTCCCGGAATTTTAGTGGGCGCCATGGCCTGGTGCTGGTCTGAGGCTTCAACTTCCAGTTTTTGATTTTTACAGCAATGATCTGTATCGCCGGCAGATTGGGTACAGCAAGATTTGGGTTCGGCGGTATTAAGCTGAATTTTAGCTAGTTTCTGACCGCAGTAATGAAGATTGAGTGCAAAGCTACTGGTACTGGTAAAGTACAACGTAATGAATAGCAGTATGGCCAATCTTTTAAACATGATACAAATGTACGAAGATTTTAAATATTAGAATTTCCTCTCCGGGCTGCGACGTCCCGGAGGAGGAAATCTAACAGAAAATGCTGAAATTAACCAGCATTCTTTTTGGCTTCTGCCTTCATTTTATCGTTGGCTACAATTACAATTTCTACCCGGCGGTTTTTAGACCGGCCGTCTTCGCTGGTGTTATCTGCAATAGGTTCTGCTTCGCCTTTTCCCTGAACATTTAATCGCTCTGACATAATGCCCTGGTTCATGGCAAAACCTTTTACCGATTCGGCCCGTCGTTCAGAAAGTTTATAATTAAATGCGTCGCTTCCCGTATCATCGGTATGCCCAATAATTAATACATTGGTTTCCGGATTATCTTTTAAAGATTTAGACAGATTTTGGATATTCGTCATGGCTGCTGATTTTAGTTCAGATTTGCCCACATCAAATAAAATACCCGAATCAAACTTCACGATAATTCCTTCGCCTTCGCGGATAATTTCGGCACCCGGAATGGTTTGTTTTAATTGTTCTGCCTGGCGGTCCATGTTGCGACCGATAAAGGCTCCGGCAGTTCCGCCCACGGCGCCACCAATAATGGCACCTACGGCAGTATTTCCGGCTCTTTTACCAATTAAGGCGCCAATAGTGCCTCCGGCTGCAGCACCAATAGCCGCCCCTTTTTGGGTTTTGGTCATTTTAGAGCAGCCCTGAAAAGTAGCCAAACTAAATACAGCCAGTAAACTTGCCGCAAAAATTTTGTTGATTTTTTTGTTCATCATTTTGTTGAGTTTTTATGCTTTATTTGATTCAAATTTAATGCCAATGGTTTAATACCTTGCGCCTATGTTGAAATAAGAACGCATGAATCGGATAAAAAGTGTAAGCATTTTGGGTTGTGGCTGGTTGGGATATCCTCTGGCACAAAAACTTTTGGATTTAGGTTATTTGGTAAAGGGTTCAACTACCAGTCCGGAGAAACTTGTGGTATTTAAAGAGGCCGGCATTTCTCCATTTTTACTCAACTTTAACGCAAACGAAGATTGGGATACTCTTTTGCAAGATTTTTTAGTTGCAGATGTTTTGGTGATTGCCATTCCGCCGGGTAGAACCGATGAGCGCAGAACTGCCTTTCGGCAAATTTTTGAAGTGTTAGCTAAAGCAATAAACAACACCACGTTTAAGCAGTTGATATTGATCAGTTCTACTTCTGTTTATGGCGAGCACAATACACAAGTGGATGAGGAAACGCCTGCTCAGCCTACCGAACCATCGGGTGTATTGGTGTTGGAAATTGAGCAGAAAATTGCCCAAATGGGTAAACCTTACTGTTTGTTACGCATGGCTGGTTTGATTGGTCCGGGAAGACATCCCGCTAGGTTTTTTGCTGGTAAAAAAGATATTCCGAATGGTTTGGCGCCAGTTAACCTTATTCACCTGGATGATGCCGTAAACGCCGCTTTGTTTATTATTAAAAACGCTCAAACCGGCATTATTAATGCCTGTGCGCCCAGCCATCCCAGCCGGGCAGATTTTTATACGCTGGCTGCTCAAAAAGCCGGGCAGATTTCTCCTCAATTCCAATGTAATCTTACCTCTTGGAAGCAAGTAAACAGTACCCGTTTAACCGCCCAGGGTTTCTGTTTTCAGCATCCTGATTTAATAGGCTGGCTTTAATGCAGCCCCGATAATTATCAATTTTATCGAGAAATAACCAGTAGTTTTTATAAAATATATTACGTAAAACTTAAATTGGTTATATAATTGCTTATTTTTATGTTGCAAACAATTAACCAAAGTTGCTTATCACATGGTTATTCCGCAATGGCATTTACAAAGAAAATGGGCATATTCCAATCTGTTTGGCTTGTTATTGGGCTTAATAGTAGGCCATTGTATTATTTTATTTAATACGCTTTTTACCGGCAGGCCTATTGAGTTGAAAAGAAGTGCCATTGTGCTCATTTTTACCGTAGTTATTTCTTTATCTATTGCCAATACAGTATCCTTTTTGGCACGATATCTTATGCGCCGTTTTGTAGATTCTCGCATATTGGTTATCGCTTTTTACCTTACCTGCATTATTGGCATGGTTATCGGTACCGAATTGAGTTTTCTCATCTTAACTGTTTTGTTTCATGCTAAATTTTCTCTCATGGTTCATCTCAATCAATTAGGAATAAACCTGGTTATATCTGTGATTGTGAGTTCTACCATGGTTTTATATGAGTGGCAAAAAAGTAAATATCAGCTTAACTCATTAAATCAGGAAGTGGAGTATTTAAAACTCAATCAACTCAAAAAGCAGGCTGAGCTTAAAACCATTCATGCTAAAATTAATCCCCATTTTCTGTACAATTCATTAAATTCTATTGCCGGTTTAATTCCCGATGATGGTGCCCGGGCCGAGGCAATGACCCTTAAACTTGCTCAATTATACCGGTATAGTGTAAGCCATATTGATGAAAATTTTTCGACTATTGAGGATGAACTGAAGATTGTAAAAAATTATTTAGAAATAGAGCAGGTTAGATTTGACGACCGATTTAAGTTCGAACTGATTTGTTCTCAATCTCTCTATGCGCTTAAAATTCCTCGATTTTTACTACAACCCCTGGTAGAAAATGCGGTAAAACATGGCTTATCTGCCGAAACGGTAAGGGCATATGTAAAGTTGAAAATCAATTGTAAAAAAGACCAATTGATGATTGCGATATACGATAATGGAGAAGATTTTCCGAAGCAGATCAATTGCGGTTATGGTTTTAAAAGTGTTTACGATAAACTCAGATTATTATATGGAGAAGATTACCAAATCAGATTAATTAATTCGCCGGCAAAACACATTTTCATCGTTTTACCCGTTTTAAGTATGGCAGATGTAGCCGAAAATGTTTGACAAACTCACCGTTCTAGCCGATGATTATACCCGGGAAGTACTTTACCAGAAGATGGATTTATCTTCAAACCAATGGTTTGTTAGCCGGTTTAATAACGGGTGTTATTATTGCCGGGTTTCAATTGGTTATTTACGGCGTTTCGTTGCCGGCCTTTTTTGGAATTTTAATATTTAGTCTTTTACATGCCTTGGTTATGACTCATGCCATTTCTTTTTACACAGAAACACTCAATTATAAACTCTATTTGAAATGGATTAAAGTGCCCATTCTTTTTCTAATGGGTTTATTGGGTACAGTGATGGCCACCGAAGCTTCCTATATTCTATTAACCTTTCTTTTTGGCGGCCAGTACCAATTTATGGCACATGGCAACCAAACGATGATCAATTTTAGCATTTGTATTATTGCCAGTGCGGTAGTATTATTATACGAGTCGCAGCGAATTACCTACCGTAACCAGTTTCAAAGAAAAGAAATAGAAATTTTAAGGTTAAGGCAGCTCAAAATAAAAGAAGAGTTAGAAGCATTGCACTCTAAAATAAACCCACACTTTCTCTATAACTCTTTAAATACTATTGCCGCATTGGTGTATGATCAGGCGTCATTAGCCGAAGAGATGACGCTAAAACTCTCTAAATTATTTAGATATAGCATCAATTATACCCAGCAAAACTTCTCTACTATTAAAGAGGAACTCGAAATGATTGTCCTTTTTTTAGACATAGAAAAAATCAGGTTGGGGAATCGCTTTAACTTTATTATCACCATTCCGCAAGAGCTCATGTCTTTTTATATTCCACGCTTTTTATTACAGCCTCTGGTAGAAAATGCATTAAAGCACGGAATGGCTAACCATACTGATGTTGGGATTATAGAAATTGAGATCGCTCAGGAGGGTAATCAATTAAGCATATCCATTTTTGACAGTGGGCAAGCATTTCCCCAAGAGGTAATCAGCGGTCAGGGTTTTCAAAACACTTACGAAAAACTGGAATTGCTGTATGCAAAAGAATACGAATTCAAACTAATTAGCAATCCCAGGAAACATATCAGGTTGGTTCTACCTATTAAAACCGATATGGCCAGACCTGGTTTTATTACGCCAATGCCCGAGACTAAATTCGATAATTCTTAATGTTTGGGAATGGATTTTATGGGCCTATATTTTAAAATAGTTAAACTAGATTTTGAGTAGCAGTTTGGCAGAGATTTTGTTTTGATATCTAAAACCTACGCTTAACCTACGTTTTTAAAACCGATCACATATGAAGAACCTTTTGAAAACCATTATCATAGATGATGAACCTATTGGAACGCAACGTTTAAAACGTTTGTTAGAACCTTATGAAATATTTGAAGTTCAGGCAGAAGCCGTTAATGGAAAAGAAGGCTTCGAATTAATTGAGCAATTACATCCGGATGTAATTTTCTTGGATATAGAAATGCCTATTATGAATGGCTTTGAAATGCTGAAGTTGTTAATACATAAACCTAAAGTAGTATTTACAACCGCTTTTGATCAATATGCCATTAAAGCATTTGAAGAAAACTCGATTGACTATTTACTGAAACCTATTGAAAAAGATCGTTTAGACTTAACCGTAAAAAAACTACAAAGTTCTGCAAGTTTTTCGCCCGATATCAATTCTATTCAAAACCTGCTCGAGATTATGCGTCCCCGAAGAGAGCTGAAAACTTTAACGGTTAGGCTTGGCGATAAAATTATGCTGGTGAGATTAGATGAAATTTCTTATATCGAAGCAGAAGATAAATATGTGTTTTTACACTGTTTAGATGGCTCAAGTCATTTAACAGATTTTACCATGACCTATCTCGAAGAGCGACTACCCGTAGAATTTATCAGAATTCACCGCAGCTTTATTATCAATACCGATTTGATTAAAGAAATCAGAAAAAGTTTTAATGGATCGCTGGCATTTACCCTAAATGATAAAGAAATTACCCGTTTAAATTCCAGCCGCTCTTACAATGCCAATTTGAGAGATAAGTTTGGTATCTGATCAATACCGGTACTTATCTTTCCATAAGCTTTTGAGATACTCCCTGAGTTTATTTTCAGCCGGATTTTGTCCGGGCGAATAAAAGACGGTTCCACTCAAACTGTCGGGTAAATACTCCTGGTTGGTAAAATTTCCGCTAAATGCATGCGCATATTGATAATCTTTACCGTAATCTAAATCCTTCATCATTTTAGTTGGTGCATTGCGCAAATGCAGCGGCACCGATAAATCGCCCGTTTTTTTCACCATTTCTGAGGCCTTATTAATGGCCTCATAACTGGCATTACTTTTAGCCGACGAAGCCAAATAAGTAACTGCCTGAGATAAAATAATTCTCGATTCGGGCCAGCCGATCACTTTAACCGCATCAAAACAGCTTTGGGCCAGCAACAATGCATTGGGGTTGGCATTGCCAATATCCTCGGCAGCCAGAATTAACAATCGGCGGGCAATAAATGCCGGATCTTCGCCACCGGCAATCATTCTGGCTAGCCAGTAAACCGCTGCATTTGGGTCGCTGCCGCGGATAGACTTAATAAAAGCAGAAATAATATCGTAATGCTGTTCACCGGCCTTATCATAAATGGCCATGTTCTGCTGTACCAAATTCAAAACCATTTCATTGGTAATTACTATCTCTTCTGCGGCAACCGCCTGCACCACCAATTCCAGTACATTTAATAATTTACGGGCATCGCCGCCCGAAAGCCGAAGCAAAGCCTCCTGTTCTTTAATATCAATTTTTTTCTTTTGCAGATACTCATCTTTGGTCAATGCCTGTTGCAGCAAATAAACCAATTCATCGTTTGATAAATGCTTAAGCACATACACTTGGCATCGCGATAGCAAAGCTGAAATCACCTCAAACGAAGGGTTCTCTGTAGTGGCGCCAATTAAAGTAATTAAACCGCTTTCTACTGCACCCAGCAACGAATCTTGCTGCGATTTAGAAAAGCGATGAATCTCATCAATAAATAAAATAGGCAGGTTTTCATTAGTATTTTTAAGCTCGGCGGCATCCTCAATAATTGCTCTGATATCTTTTACCCCCGAGTTGATGGCACTTAAATTATAAAACGGACGTTCTAATGATTGAGCAATGATAAAAGCCAGCGTTGTTTTACCTACTCCGGGAGGGCCCCATAATAAAAGAGATGGAATTTGACCTCGTTCAATAGCCTGGCGCAAAATTGCCCCCGGACCCACTAAATGCTGTTGTCCGATATAATCATTTAACGTTGCAGGACGCATGCGCTCTGCTAAAGGAGGAATAGTAGCCATAATGCAAATACAATATCCATATTTCTATAGATGCCCATAAAATTAGATTTAATTTACTCAACTTAGCAAGCAAATATCCCCATGAAGCTCTTAAATTTCAGAACCCTAAAACTTTCGATGTTGGGTATCAGTTTTTCCCTTTCTGCTTACGGTTTTACCCCGGCAGATACCCTACATCTTGGCGGAGTAAAATCTTATTTCCTGTTAAAATTAAATCTGGATACCGATCCGGTTGATCTTCAAAATTATTTCCATGCCCTGCAGTTTAAAAAACAGGTTTCGGCCTTCGCCGATAACTATACCTCGGGTACAGCAACATTAAATAAAACCCAAACAGCTTTATTAAACGAAATGATACTTGCTGCCTTAAAAGGCGATTTCGACCGAAGCGAGAACAGCTTTAAAATCATGCAAAATGCCGGCCAACTTAGCGATAATAAAAATTTATTGATAGGAGTTTACACCTTAATGAGCCAAATGATGGAATTAAAAGGCAGCCTTGAACAGGCTGCTATCTATCAGCAACAAGCATTAGACAAGGCTATAGCATTACAAAATCCGTTGAGCATGGCTAAAGCATTTGCCCAAATGGGCAGAATAAAATGGCAGCAAGAAAAATATCCGGCAGCCGAGCACTATTTACTTCGCATGGCTTTGCCTGCTTTTAACCGAATATCCAATAAAGAAGGAATGGTATTTTGCTACCGCGAAATAGGTGATTTTTACCTTCAGCAAGAACTTTTTCCGCAGGCGAAATGGTTTTATATCCAATCCTTATCCGAAGCACGAAAACTCAATTACCGTCCGGGTATTATTGCTGCACTGATAGAAATAGGACAACTCAAATACGATGTGGGCGATTTCAATCTGGCTTTAAAAGATTGGTCAGAAGCCGAGCAATTAGCTATTTCTCTGAAAGATTTACCGGTATTATTAAAATTAAAATTCAGCCTGGCCAGAACCCAAAAGCAATTGGGTAACCTCAATGATGCAGAAAAATATGCCCGGGGTTTTGAACAGTTAAAAGACATTTTGTTAAACCCTTCTTTGTAGATAATTAGACCAAAAAGTCCTTTTCACCACTAAATTTTGCTAAATTGAAGATAAAATTTTTCCAATCGAGTAACAAAAACTCAAGCTTTTTGTCTGTATCTTGAAAGCCTGAATTATTACGGTTTGGTTTAAACTTATGAATCTAAAAAACGTTAAAGAGATGCTTAGAAAAATATTTTTAGGATTATTTGTGGCGGCTACCCTGGCCTGCTCTGCCGATCCTAGAGTACGTGTAGAAGTAGCCGGTTCGCTCAATTTAAAACCTGATGCACAGCAAGAAATTGTGGCTAAAGAAATAGCCGATCTTATTCAAAACTACCATTATAAAAAAGTAGCGCTTAACGATTCTATCTCTTCACTCATCTATGATAATTACCTTGAAAGCCTGGATGCGGGTAGAAATTACTTTTTAGACAGCGATATTAAAGAGTTCAGTCAGTACCGGTTTTTGCTTGATGAAGATTTAAAATCTGGCGATTTGAGCGTGCCATTCTATATTTTTAATGTTTTTCAGAAAAGATATAACGAGCGTTTGCAATATGCGCTGGCACAAATAAATACCCCATTTAACTTTAGCAGCGATGATCAATACACCTATAATCGCGAAAAATTACCTTGGTTCAACTCGGCCGAAGAAGCCAATCAGCTTTGGCTTAAACGGGTTAAATACGATTTACTAAACTTGAATTTAACAGGCACTGAAACTGCTAAAAATCAGGAAACACTCAAAAAAAGATACGAGAATTTATTGCTACAAACCAGCAAAAATAACAATCAGGATGTTTTTCAAATCCTAATGAATGCCCTTACCTCAAGCGTTGACCCACATACCAATTATTTCGTACCCACCCGTGCACAAGAATTTAACGAAGAAATGGCTCGTACCTACGAAGGCATTGGCGCCCGTTTACAATTAGAAAACGAAATGGTGAAGATTAATGAGGTTATTCCCGGCGGACCTGCTTTTAAAGCGAAAACCCTAAACGTAAACGATCGCATTATCGCGGTAGCACAAGGTAAAGAGGGCGAATTTATAGATGTAATAGGTTGGAGATTAGATAATACGGTGTCTAAAATTAAGGGACCCAAAGGAACACTGGTTCGATTAAAAGTTATACCCGCCGGACAGGAATTAAGCGCCAAGCCGGTAATTATTGAATTGATACGTGATAAAATTGTGTTAGAAGACCAGTCGGCCAAAAAATCAATTAAAACCGTAAAATCGGGTAATAAAACATATAAAATAGGTATTATCGAAATCCCAGCTTTTTATGCAGATTTTACCGCTTACCGGGCCGGAGATAAGAATTATAAATCTACTACCAGAGATGTAAAATTAATTTTAGATACCCTAAAAGCCCAAAATGTAGACGGTATCATTATAGATTTGCGTGCCAATGGCGGCGGTTCTTTAATGGAATCTATTGAACTAACCGGATTGTTTATCAAATCGGGGCCGGTGGTACAAGTTAAAGATACCCGTGGAATTGATGTAGAAGCAGATGAAGATCCCGGAATTGCCTACTCTGGCCCACTCGGGGTAATGGTAGACCGATTTAGTGCTTCGGCTTCCGAAATTTTTGCCGGAGCCATTCAAGATTACGGCCGTGGTATTATTATGGGTACTCAGACTTACGGAAAAGGTACCGTGCAATCTTCCATTGACGTTACCCGTTTAATCAGTCCAACCGATAAACTGATGCTGATGACCAAAAAGCAGGAAGAAAGTGGTAAAAATGGAACTGTTTCCAGAGAAAACGCCCCAGCTTTTGGTCAGATAAATTTAACACTGGCTAAATTTTACCGTGTAAATGGCAGCAGTACGCAGCATAAAGGCGTTATGCCCGACGTACAGTTTCCGATGGTTTTTCCGGCAGATAAATATGGAGAAAGTTCAGAACCTTCTGCCTTACCCTGGGATGTGATTAAACCTTCTAAATACACCACAGTAGCAAATTTAGAAGCTATAAAAACAAAAGTGGTTAAACTGCACGAACAACGTATGAAAAACTCTGAAGAGTTCAGCTACTTATTAGAAGATATTACCGAATTCCGTAAACGTGATGCAGAAAATTCCGTAAGCCTGAATGAGGCTAAATTGAAATTGGAACGAGAAATGCAGGAAGCTAAAAATTTGGTCCGAGAAAATAAACGACGGGCTACACGAGGCTTGCCACCACTTAAAAAGGGCGAAGCTAAGCCTAAAGAAGATTATGATTTTATTGAAGAAGAAAGCCTGAAAACTATGGCTGATTTTATTCCGATGATTAAATCTTAAAAAAATTTAGCATCAGAATAATTATCTGAAAGCTTGTTCGTTTAAATATTGCAAGGTTTTTTCTGTGTTGCCTTGGTTTTACATAGTTATAGGGTTAAAACAAAGCCCCCGATTTATTGGGGGCTTTGTTTTTTAACCGTCATTTCGAATGAGCGAATGCGAAGAGAAATCTCATTTATACTTAGGAGATTTCTCTTCGTCCGCCGATTGGCGTACTCGTTCGAAATGACGAATAAATAACTGGTAAATAACTTGATTATACTTCCGAACTCAGCTTCTCGCCAATTTGCTGGCGCCACATGGCGTAATACAATCCTTTTTCAGCTAATAACTCCTCGTGTTTACCCGATTCTATGATATGTCCTTTTTCCAGCACAAAAATGTGGTCGGCATGCATAATGGTTGATAAACGGTGGGCAATTATAATGGTAATATGGTTTTTAATTACTGATACATCGCGGATGGTTTCCGTAATTTCTTCTTCGGTAATAGAATCGAGAGAAGAGGTAGCTTCATCAAAAACCAATAAATCTGGCTGGCGCAGTAAAGCCCTGGCAATAGAAAGCCTTTGTTTCTCGCCTCCGGACACTTTTACGCCACCTTCGCCAATCACGGTATCCAAACCATTGTCTGCCCGGGCAAGTAGGCTCTGGCAGGCTGCTTTCTGTAAAACAGTCATACATTCTTCATCGCTGGCAGTGGGTCTAACAAACAATAAGTTTTCACGAATGGTGCCCGAAAATAGCTGAGTGTCTTGCGTTACAAAACCGATTTTCTCTCTCAGCTCATCCAAATCAATTTCTTTGCTGGAAATGTTATTGTACAAAATCTCTCCTTCTAAAGCCGGATATAAACCCACCAACAATTTAACCAAAGTGGTTTTTCCAGATCCGGACGGGCCAACAAAAGCAATGGTTTCGCCCACCTTGGTTTCAAAAGAGATCTGGTTTAGCGCATTGCGGTTAGAGCTCTGGTGTTTAAAGCTTACCTCATTAAATTTTAGCGAATTGATCTGCCCCAATAATTGCGGTTTAACCGGTTTTACTTCTTTTGGCATGCTCAAAATGCGGTCAAAATTAACCAGCGAAACTTCAGCTTCCCGCCAGGCAATAATTACATTGCCCAATTCCTGTAAAGGATTAAATAAGAAAAAGGAATAGAATAAAAAAGTGAAGTATTTACCCGGCGAAATTTCGTTATCAAAAATCAAAATCATCAATACCACCACCATTGCACTACGTACAAAGTTTACGGTGGTACCCTGTAAAAAAGCCATACTGCGAACGTATTTTATCTTTTTAAGTTCCAGGCCTAAAATTTTATAGGTGGTATTATTTAAGCGTTCAATTTCCTGGCTAGCTAAACCCAAACTTTTTACCAATTCAATATTCCGCAGCGATTCTGTAGTAGAACCGGCCAGTCCTGTGGTTTCTTTAACAATGTTTTTTTGTACCGTTTTAATTTTACGGCTTAGCAGCCAACTGGTAATGGCAATTACCGGAATAGCCGCAAAATAAACCAGAGTAACTTTATAGCTGATGTTTAGCGAGTAAATGATCACGAAAATCATACCTACCAAACTGGTAAATAAAATACTGATGAAGGTAACAATAAAGCGTTCTGAATCTGTACGTACTTTTTGTAAAATGCCCAGGGTTTCGCCGCTGCGCTGATCTTCAAAGGTTTGGTAAGGCAATTCTAAAGAGTGCTTCAGCCCATCGGAATACATTTTTGCACCCAGTTTTTGTACAATAATGCTGGTAAAATAATCTTGCAGGTTTTTAGCTATCCGTGATACCATGGCTGCGCCAACAGCCAGGCCAATTAATCCCAAAATACCTTTGATATATTCTTCGCGGCTTAAACTGGCCCGTTTTTCCATGAAAGTGTCTACAATCTTTCCGGTAATATGCGGGTCGAGCAGCGAAAATATCATGTTGATGGCTGCCAGGAATAGGGCTAGTGCCAGTAAACCTTTGTAGTTTTTTAAATAACTGAGTAATATTTTCATAATTTCTGTAAAAATAACAAAGGGAACGAGGTATTCCCTGCGTTCCCTTTGCTTATGACAAAAGATTAACCTTTAAACGGTCATGATATCTTTTTCTTTGTTTTCTGCTTCGCGGTCTACTTTAATAATGTAGGCATCGGTTAATTTCTGAACCTCTGCTTCGCCCACTTTAATATCATCGTCAGAAACACCATCGGCTTTCAATTTCTTAATTTTCTCGTTGGCATCTTTGCGGATGTTACGGATAGAAATACGCCCTTTTTCGGCTTCTTCTTTAACTTTCTTTACTAAATCTTTACGGCGTTCTTCGGTTAATGGCGGAACATTTAAACGAATGATATTTCCGTCGTTTTGTGGGTTTAAACCCAGATTCGACTCAATAATCGCTTTTTCAATATCTTTCAGTAAAGCTTTTTCCCATGGCTGAATGACCAAAGTGCGCGCATCTGGCGTATTTACAGTACCAATTTGCGCCAATGGCGTAAGTGTACCATAATAATCTACCATAATGCCATCCAGCATAGAAGGCATGGCCTTACCAGCACGGATTTTGGTCAGCTCGTTTTCGGTATGGTCAATAGCCTTATCCATGTGGATTTTGGCGTCGTCGAGTTGTTTTTTTATCAGTTCGCTCATAATAATCAGATTCGAATTGCAAAAATAAGAAAGCCTTATTGAATTCCTGTTTTAATGAATATATTTTTTGTTAAAACGTAATATTTATAGCCCACGATTTAAATCGTGGGCTATAAATATTTAGGATTTATGAAACGGTTTTAACCGTTTAATTTTATTTTACCAGCGTTCCGATAGGTTCGCCATTTACCAGTTTCATAAAATTACCCGGCTTATTCATGTCAAACACAATAATGGGCAAATTATTTTCCTGGCAAAGCGTAATGGCGGTCATATCCATTACATTCAGGTTTTTAGCATACATTTCCTGGAAACTGATTTGCTC
>CAZFAE010000013.1:39572-43051 GCA_964516035.1 uncultured Sphingobacterium sp. | reverse complement strand
GCGTAGCTGATGGCTTTTTGGGTGGGCGTAAAAGAACTGTGTGCGGCATCGGGGCCGCCAAATGCATCGAGATGGTGTTCATCAAGATAACTTTTTACGTTTTCGAGATAATCTATCGGGATCAGGCAATCTGAATCAAAAATGATAAAATAATCGCCTTTTGCTTCTTTAAAAGCAAAATTCCGGGTAAAACCCTGACCTTCGTTTTGTTTTACAAAATAGCGCAAGTCCAATTGATCGCGGTAGCTTTCTACTATTTCTTTGGCATCAAGTGTTGAGCCGTCTTCTACCACCAACACTTCAAATTGCTTATATTTTTGCTGCGTAAGGGTATGCAGCAATTCGTCTATTTCTTGCGGACGATTATAAAGCGGGATAATGATGGAGAAAAACATTTGGTTGGTTTGCTAATTTGATAATGTGTTGATGTGTTGATTTTTCAATGTGCTAATGTGTTGATTGTTTGACTTGGTAATTATCACATCATCGAATCATCACATTATTTAATCATCACATTAACTAATTATCACATTAAATTCGTTTTGCTATTTGATAATGATTTCTTTCTGGTGAATTGCGTGATACCAGTTCGGCAACAAATCCGGTTAGAAATAATTGAAAACCTACAATAATGGCCACCAGGGCGATATAAAATAAAGGCTGATCGGTTACGTTACGGTAAGCTGTACCGCGGGAAATGTCGATGAGTTTATCGGTAATTAACCAAATGGTGATACCGAAACCGCCTAAAAAGCTCAAAGCACCCATGGTACCAAAAAAGTGCATGGGGCGTTTGGCAAATTTGCCTACAAAGAATATAGAAAGGAGGTCTAAAAAGCCATTAATAAAACGACTGAAGCCAAATTTGGTGGTTCCGTATTTGCGGGCACGGTGTTCTACTTCCTGCTCTTGAATACGGCTAAAACCTGCCCATTTAGCCAAAACCGGAATGTAACGATGCATTTCACCATAAACTTCAATGCTTTTAACCACTTCTTTGCGGTAGGCCTTTAAGCCGCAATTAAAATCGTGGAGGTTGTGTATACCCGACATTTTGCGGGTTACGGCATTAAATAATTTAGTTGGAATGGTTTTGCTAAGAGGATCGTAACGCTTCTTTTTCCAGCCGGAAATCAGATCTAGTTTTTCATCTAAAATGCGTCGGTACAATTCCGGGATTTCATCCGGACTGTCTTGCAAATCGGCATCCATGGTAATAATTACATCGCCTTGAGCGGCTTCAAAACCAACATTTAAGGCTGCTGATTTGCCGTAATTGCGGCGAAAACGAATACCCACAATTGCCGGGATTTCTGTTTTTAATTTCTCTATTACTTCCCAGGAATCGTCGTTGCTGCCATCATCTACCAAAATAATTTCATACGAAAGCCGGTGCTGATCTACCACCTTTTTAATCCAGGCGCATAGTTCGGGCAAAGATTCGGCTTCGTTGTATAATGGAATAATGAGTGATAGGTTCATGGGCGGTATATAAACAAACGTGCGAATTTCATCAATTTATAGATAAAATCCGCACGTTTAAATTAATGTTTTGTTTTACTCTTCGGTTGAAGTGAAAACGGGTAGTTCTTTTTTGAATATGGCAGCAAAAATTAGCGACATCACAAATTGTAAGAGTACGGCGATACCCAGATTTTTCAATAAATCCATTGGACCCGGATCAAATTGGGTTTTCATGACTTCTATTTGTTTTTCGATAGTTTGATCAATGGCTTCCTGATCCATACCCAATTTGGCAAAAGTTTCTTCCAAATTAGTGGCTACCATGCCCGAGATTTTTTCAAAAGCATCGGGCTCTATAAATTTATAAAACACGAAGTTGATGACCATGCCCAGAAGGCCGGCAATAAATGACATTAAAAAAATCAATCTCAAAGCTTCGCGGAAGCTCCAAAAACCCCCTATTTTTTTTCTCAAATCGAGCGTAAAAAAGATGTAAAGCCCTAAAGCAATTAACATCATCGCAATTCCGAAAGAGGTTGATGCCATTAGCCCGGGAGAAACATAGTAGATCAGAATACTGATTACAGTTGATAAAGCACCGATAATAAGGCCGTTGTTAATGGCAAATTGGTTTGTGTTTAGTTTTGTTGATTCCATAAATTTTAAATTATTGTTGATTGAAGTTAATTAAAAGTTGGTAAACTGTAGAATCAAAATCTGGCTGAACACTTTTATCTAAAATTTCTTGCTGCTCATTTGGGTCAGGATTTGGGTTACGGAAGAAACACATCATTGGGTAAAAAAGTTCTTTGATCTCAGAATCGTCAGAAATTTTTTGAGCAACGGTGTTAATTTCTTCTACCGGGCTTTCCATTAAAATCTGGTTGGCAATTACATCTTCGTAAATACGGTGTTCATCCTGAAATTCATCTTCATCAACTAATAAAAACTCTCTCAGAAAATCGCCCAATTCAGGTTCCAGATCTTCATCCTGGCATTCTTTCAAGTAAAGCAACACGTTTAGCAATTCTGTTCCACGGTCTAAAGTCTGCTCTTCAATGGCTTCCCACTCTGGCGTATCCAGGTAGTCTTCTTCCAGTTTCATCACATCTTCAGTAAAGAAATTAATGAGTAAAACATCAAAAACTACTTCTCTTAAGGCATCAAAAGCAGGATGGCTGTCGAAAACCCGATCCATGGCCGCAACCTTGTCCAGGTAAACCTGATCAAGATCAAAAACAGCAATCAGTTCTTGTAAAACAGGTTGCGCATCTTGCCCGGAAACTTTACCGAACTGATGAATGGCGGCGCCTAAGGCCGTTTGAATATTGGTATTCATATAGATTTTTTATTTAAGACTTAAAATATTGATTTTTATTACACACCCAAATCACTTTTCCGGTTAGTTCTTGTCCCATTAATGGGCTGTTGGCTGATTTGGACTGATTACTGGCGGCATCGAAAATCCAGCGGGCTCTCGGGTCAAACAGTACCAAATCGGCTGTTTCGCCAAGCGCTAATTTCGGAAGGTTCAATCCTAAAATTTTTCGGGGATTTACCGCTAATTTTTTAACTATCTCGGCGGGTTTTAATCCGGCTTTTAAAGCCAAAGGCAATAAGGTTTGCAAACCGATGATTCCAAAAGCGGCCAACTCAAACTCCAGGGCTTTAAATTCGATTTCGTGAGGCGTATGTTGCGAAACAATTGCGTCGATAGTGCCGTCTTTTAATCCGGCCAGCAAAGCCTGGCGGTCGGTTTCTGTGCGCAAAGGCGGTTTTACTTTGTAATTGCTGTCAAAATCGGCAAGCACATCTTCGGTAAAAACCAATTGGTGAGCGGCTACATCGCAGGTGATGGCCAGGCCTTTGGCCTTGGCTTCGCGAATGAGCTGTACACTTTTGGCAGCAGAAATGGTACTGAAATGAATGGCTGTTTCGTGGTAGGCAGCCAGTTCAATATCTCTGGCAATCATTAATTCTTCGGCTAAAGCCGGATTTCCTTTCATGCCCAAAAA
>CAZFAE010000013.1:36539-39472 GCA_964516035.1 uncultured Sphingobacterium sp. | reverse complement strand
AAATTTACGTTTAAATCGCAAAAACCCGGCGAAAGAATGCATCCGGCGGCTTCAATTACTTCTGCACCGTTTGGAACAGCTAGATTGGCCCCAATTTCTAAAATTTTACCATCGGCAATCAATACATCCAAATTTTCTGTGCTTTTTAAATCAGCATCGATAATTGTGGCAGACCGGATAAATACTTTTTTCATTTTCGGGGCAGTTTTGGGCTCATTAAACAAAACGGCTCATTGGCCAAAATGCTTAAGCTATGAAAATTGAATTGGCTAAAAATTAAAGTTGAAATAGAATGAGACGGGCGATTTGCCGTAAAAATTGGACTCAGTATTAAGGACAAAAACTGATTTAATCTCATTAAAAGACAAAAATATAAAAATAAACCATATCTGTGGATTTAAAATCCTAAATCTTTGGCTTTAAATTAACCGGGCAAGGCCAAAAAAGAATAATTTTGCGTTGATGATTAAAGTAACACGGGCAGCCGAAATCAGCGGACACCAGAACCCCATTTATGCGGTAGAAAATTCTCAAAAAAGCCATATTTTTTTTACGGCCGGAAACGACCGTGGCGTAGTGGAATGGAGTTTAAAAACACATGATTTTGTAAAAGTGATGATGCCGGTTGAAAGTTCGGTGTACACTTTGCATTGCCCGCAGGCTGCTCCTTTAATGGCTGTTGGCGAACGCAGCGGTAAATTAAGCCTCTTTCATTTTACAGAACAAGAGGTGGTTGCAGAATTAAATCTGCATCAGCAGCCCATTTTTGATATCAAATCGATCAATTACAAAAAAGAACTTTTAGCAGCTTCAGAAGATGGAACGGTTTCTGTTTGGAGTTTGGAAAACTATCAAAACTTGTATCAATTTAAAGTGGCCGAAGCCATGGTTAGGTGTATAGCCATCAGCCCCGACGAACAATTGATAGCTTTAGGCTGCAAAAACAACGAGATTTACATTTACCGTTCTGATGATTTTAGCCTGGTGCAGCAATTGAGCGGACATACTTTGCCCATTACTTCCCTGCAATTTTCGCCAGATGGCCAATTTTTAATTTCCGGTTCGCGGGATGCGCAATTAAAAATCTGGAATACCGCCGATTTTAGTTTAAAAGACAGTATTCCGGCACACCTTTTTGCCATTTACGATATTCAATATCACCCGAAAGGGCATTTATTTGCTACCGCCAGTCGCGATAAATCTATTAAAATATGGGATGCCCACGAATTGCGTTTACTCAAAACTATCAGCATAGAAAAAGGTTACCCGGCACACCGCTTATCCGTTAATAAATTGGCCTGGAGCTGCTTTAACGAGCAATTAATTTCTGTTGGAGACGATAAAATGGTTTTAGTTTGGGATATTTTAGCCGAAAATTAATATGGAAGAAACACAGAAAAACAACCCGCTTCACGGGCAAACCTTAGAACAGGTTTTGCGCTACCTTTTAATGAATTATACCTGGCAGGAATTGGACCAATTGATCAGAATTAACTGTTTTCACTCCAACCAGAGCGTAGCCTCGAGTCTTAAATTTTTGCGCAGAACAGAATGGGCACGCAAAAAAGTAGAGAAACTATTTGTAGATACGCTTAAGCATGGTAAAATCGTTTAATAATCCGCAGTTTGTGGGTATGGCGACCTAATTCTTCGCTGTAAATACCCTGGTTATCAATAGCATCGACCTTTACCCGGCCCGAAGCATGAATAATTTCATTGCTGTTGAGCAAAATTCCCACATGAATTACCCTGCCCTCTTCATTATCAAAAAAGGCTAAATCTCCCGCTTTCGCGGAAGCTAAAAAATCTACCGTTTCGCCCTGCGTAGCCTGCTGAGCAGCATCGCGAAGGATTTTGATTCCAAAATATTTGTATACAATTTGAGTTAAGCCAGAGCAATCCATTCCCCAAGGTGTACGGCCGCCCCATAAATAAGGTGCGTTGAGAAAAAAGCGGGCCACATTGGCTACTTCTGCCTCAAAACGGCTAGCATCTGGCTCAACTACCAAGCCATAAAATTCACAATCCAAGCCACAATTCAACACATTATCTTTAAAAAAAGGCAAAGTGCATCCGGGTACCAGGTTAATAATTTCGCCATTGGGCTTTTTCGCTTTCGCGGATAAATCTAAACCCACTATCTGGGTAGAGCCCGGCCATTTTTGGTATTGTTCTTCGGTAATTGGCGCCAATTGTTTGGGGTCTATCCATCCCTCATAATTTTCGTAAAGTGTACGAATACGAATCCATTTAGGCTGTCGCTCTAAAATTTCAAAAGCATCGCCAAATAAAAGCTGGGTATAAATTTCACTTTTATCTGATGCTTCGGCACGAATAGGTACAATAGAAAGATTACAAACTGCGTAGGGAGATTCCATTTTACAAAGTAAATAGATTTTTGAAATAATGAAGCTAAAATAAATACCAATCACGCAATCTTTTAGGCGCTTAAAACGTTATCTGTATATGAAAAAAGCAATCAAACTCCAGCGTATTTTAATTGCCATAGACGATACGCCTTATTCTGAAAAAGCACTGCATTATGGCCATCATCTGGCTAAGGAGATGAAGGCTAAAGTGGCTTTGGTGCATGTAAACGAGCTGCCAGTTGTTCCCGTTTATGTTGGCAACCCCGTAATGGGCGAATCGCCTACCCTGCTGCCTGAATTAATGGCGGTGCAGGAAGAAAACAGTAAAAATCTGTTTGAGCGGGCCACAAAAAACTGGGAGGAAAATATCCAACTGTACACTTTTACCCGTTTAGGTAATATTAGAGATGAAATTTTGGATGTGGCCCAGGAATGGAAAGCCGATTTGATTATTCTGGGCACCCACGGCCGTACTGGCTTAGACCATTTTTTGGTGGGTAGTGTGGCAGAAAGTGTGGCTCGTAAAAGTGAGTGTCCGGTACTGATCATTCCGAATAAGGCGAA
>CAZFAE010000013.1:30234-36439 GCA_964516035.1 uncultured Sphingobacterium sp. | reverse complement strand
CGAAATGACGACCATTTATCCCAAAAGCACCCCGATAATTGTCGGGGTGCTTTTGGGATATAAAAAATGCTTGTAGTATATCTTTTGCGAATTTATAAAACGTCATGCGCTCTCCGCAAAACGCTTACCGCTGTACGCTAGGCTTCCAAATGCAACCAGGCCTTTTTAGCCAGTAATTCTTCTTCTGTTTCGCGAACGTTTTCATCATCCACACAGCAATCTACCGGGCAAACGGCAGCACACTGTGGCTCATCGTGAAAACCAACACATTCGGTACATTTATCTGAAACGATATAATACACTTCATCCGAAACGGCAGGCTGGGTTTCTTCGGCATTGATGGTTTTACCGCCAAAATCAATCAGGCCACGCAATCCGGTGCCATCGGCAAAACGCCAAGCCGCTCCTGCATCGTAAATCGCATTATTTGGGCATTCCGGCTCACAAGCTCCGCAGTTAATACATTCGTCGGTAATTTTAATTGCCATTATCTATCTAAAATTCTAATTGTAAACTTAATTTTGCAGCGCATAAGCCAGCAAATGGTGTCTTTTTAAAAACATGCAAATATAACAAATTTGAAGATTTTATTTTAATTGAAACAGAATTTGACATCTACTCAACGTATCGCGGCCTTTAGCCGATTAGGCAAATTTCTTCAACAGAAAGATGAAGAACTAGAAAGCCTCATTCAGTCGGCAAAACAGTACAATGGCTGGTTTACGCCAGAAAACACCGCAAAAGCTGTGGAAGCCATTGCCAGCATGCTGGATGAAAATGGCCTAAAAACCTGGCTGGAACAGTGGCAGCATCTCGATAAAAATCAAAAGCAATTAAAAGTGGGACTGATTTTAGCCGGCAATATTCCGCTGGTTGGGTTTCACGATGTGCTGAGTGTTTTGGCCGCCGGGCATATTGCTTTAATCAAATTTTCTTCGCAGGATAAACAGCTTTTGCCCTACATCCTGAAAAAACTGGTAGAAATTGAACCCGCTTTCGCGGAACAAATAGAATATGTAGAACGTTTAACCGATTTTGATGCAGTAATTGCCACTGGCAGCACCAATTCTTCACGCTATTTCGAATATTATTTTAGCCAAGTGCCGCATATTATCCGTAAAAACCGCAATAGTGTGGCAGTGATTACCGGCAATGAATCTGCCGAAGAACTGCATACTCTGGGTAGCGATATTTTTGATTATTTTGGTTTGGGATGCCGTAATGTATCTAAACTATTTGTACCCAAAGGCTATATTTTCAATGGTTTTTTCGAATCCATAGAATCATACAATACCATTGCCCAACATCATAAATACGTCAATAATTACGATTACAATAAATCAATCTACCTGGTAAACGGCGCCCAGCATTTGGATAATGGCTTTTTGTTGCTAAAAGAAGATGAAAAAATGGCTTCGCCCCTGGCGGTTTTATATTATGAGGAATATGAATCTATTACCGAACTGGAACAGAAATTGACCGATGATACCGAACAAATTCAATGTGTAGCCAGCATGCAGGCTTTAAATATTCAAAACCAGGTGGTACCTTTTAGCTTTACGCAGCAGCCTCAGCTTTGGGATTATGCCGATGGCGTAGATTTGATGCAATTCTTACTCAGCGAAACCTACACAATCCCCGGAAAATGATAACTTTGAAACGATGTATTTAATCAAAGTAAAAGGTGTGGCCAAAATTCCGGATTATGTTCAGTTGAGAGACGAACATTTTACGCTGCTGGCCTATTTTCGTGTAGACCGTCCCGAAAAATCATTAGATAAAATAGGGCTTAGCGAACATGCCGAATACATCATGAAAAAAGTAAATGAAATTCCTTTCGGTCAGATACTCAAATTAGAAATTTAGCATGATTGACAATTCCGTTATTAAATTATCCAAGGTCGACGTTTTCCAGCAAAACCAATTGGTTTTATCGCAGGTAAATCTGCATTTAGATAAAAATGAATTCGTTTATCTTATCGGTCAAACCGGTTCTGGTAAAAGCAGTTTATTAAAAGTTATTTATGGCGATTTGCACATTAAAACAGGCGATGGAATGGTTGCCGGCTATGATTTAAAGAAACTGAGTGATGAAGAAGTGCCTTTTTTACGCAGAAAATTGGGTATCGTTTTCCAGGATTTTCAATTATTAACCGATCGTAGCGTAGAAAAAAACCTGGAGTTTGTTTTGCAGGCTACCGGCTGGACCAATGCCATTGAAATTGCCGACCGCATTCGCGATGTATTGGATAAAGTAGGCTTGCGTTCTAAAATACAGAAAATGCCACACGAACTTTCGGGTGGCGAACAGCAGCGGGTGGTTATTGCCCGGGCTTTGTTAAATAATCCGGAAGTAATTTTAGCCGATGAACCTACCGGACATTTAGACCCGGAAACTTCTGAAGAGATTACCCTATTGCTGCGTCAAATCAGCGAATTGGGGACCGCGGTATTATTTGCCACCCACGATTACCACATCATCCGTACTTTCCCTTCACGCATTATTAAATGCGAAAACGGGCAGGTGCATGAAAATGCCAGTATTTAATTAATTGAATTCGTCATTTCGATTCCGATTCATCGGATGAGAAATCTCAAATCAAATACTCGTGAGATTTCTCCTCTCCCGCAAATGCGGAATCGTCGAAATGACGAGGAGTACATTCACCGCCAAATTGTTAGCTTAAACACACACCCTACTGACAGCTTGGCGCATATTAAAGCTTGGCAATACTTTTGTCAATCAGGGCTATAAGAATTTTGAAACATGTCTAAGACTAAAAAAACACCCAAAGCAGAACCGGCTTTAAAAACAGAGCAGAAAGCTAAAGCAGCAGTATCTAACACTGCTGAATTAGAAAAGCTTCAGGCTGAAATTGCGGAAGCAAACGACAAATACCTTCGTTTATACGCCGAATTCGACAATTTTAAACGCCGGACTAGCAAAGAGCGCATGGAATTATTGCAAACTGCTGGTAAAGAAGTGATCGTATCGCTTTTACCGGTACTAGATGATTTTGAAAGAGCTTTAAAAGCGATGGAAACGGCCACAGAAATTACACCGGTAAAAGAAGGCGTGGCATTGGTTCATCACAAACTTAAAAACACGTTAAACCAGCAGGGTTTAAAAGAAATGGAGTCGAGAGGCGAAGTATTTAATCCAGATTTACATGAGGCCATCACCAACATTCCGGCTCCATCAGACGATTTAAAAGGAAAAATTATCGACGAATTAGAAAAAGGATATTACCTGAGTGATAAGGTGATTCGTTTTGCTAAAGTTGTGGTAGGAAAATAAAATGGCAAAGAAAGATTATTACGACGTTCTTGGGGTATCGCGTGGTGCCAGTGCAGAAGAGATAAAAAAGGCTTACCGCAAACTGGCGATTAAATATCACCCGGATAAAAACCCAGACGACAAAGCATCAGAAGATAAATTTAAGGAAGCTGCCGAAGCTTATGAAGTATTAAGCAACGCTGATAAAAAACAGCGTTACGACCAATTTGGGCACGCAGCAAATGCTGGCGGTGCCAACGGCGGCGGCGGTTATGGCGGCGGCATGAACATGGAAGACATTTTTAGCCAGTTTGGCGATGTTTTTGGTGGCGGCAGTCCTTTTGAGAGCTTTTTTGGCGGTGGCCAGTCGCGTAGTGGTGGCCGCAGGGTAAGCCGGGGCAGCAATTTGCGCATTAAAGTAAAACTCACCCTCGAAGAAATTGCCAAAGGTGTCGAAAAGAAAATAAAAGTGAACAAGCAGGTGGTTTGTAACACCTGCGATGGCAGCGGAGCAAAAGACAAAGCTTCTTTCCATACTTGCCGTACTTGTGGTGGCAGCGGAGCAGTTCGGCGGGTTACCAATACCATTTTGGGCCAGATGCAAACCACTACCACCTGCCCGGCGTGTAATGGCGAAGGCTCAGAAATTACCGCTAAATGTGGCACCTGCCATGGCGATGGCCTGACTCGTGGCGAAGAAACCATCAATATCCAAATTCCGGCCGGCGTAAGCGAAGGCATGCAGCTTTCTATGAGTGGCAAGGGTAATGCTGCCCCTCGTGGGGGTGTTCCCGGAGATTTAATTATTTTGATTGAAGAAATTCAACACGAAACCTTAAAAAGAGACGGTTACAATATTATTTACGATTTACACATCAGTTTTGTAGATGCGGCCATGGGCGCCAGTGTTGAAGTGCCGACTATTGACGGAAAGGCAAAAATTAAAATTGATGCTGGTACGCAGGGCGGCAAAATTTTGCGCTTGAAGGGCAAGGGTATTCCAGAAGTGAATTCTTACCATCGTGGTGATGAATTGATTTATGTAAACATCTGGACCCCGAAAGTACTTTCTAAAGAAGAACGCGATTTACTAGAAAAACTACAACAATCGCCTAATTTTAAACCTCAGCCAGGCAAAAACGAAAAAAGCTTTTTCGAACGCATGAAGGAGTATTTTGGGTAACAAAAAGCCGTCATTTCGTTCCGCAAGCTTGCGGAACGATTTATCGGATGAGAAATCTCTGAAGTAATCCAGGTGGGATTTCTCTCTTCGTTCGAAATGACGATTTTTTTCATAGCCCACGGTTTAAACCGTGGGCTATGTTATTTGAAAATCAATCGCAAGCAGAAGAACCCTGCACTTTAATGGTTGTACTCAATGTTTTAGAAACAACCTTTAATGTCCCTTTTTCTAAGGTATTTTCACTATCTGCAGGGTGTTCTTCCCAGGAATTGATAGTTAAGAATAGAGTATATCCCATTCCTTTATACACCTTGGTATCTGTATTTACATTTGCCGGAAACACCCTATCTAAAATTATATTTTGCCCATTGACACGAATCAATGCCCGATCGTTTTCTTCTGTAGTTTCCAGGTATAAAATAGGTTTGTTACTGTTTTGCTTTTCTCCAGAAGCGTAGGTGTAAGAAGCAATGCAAACTAAAGGTGTTCCGATCGTGTCTATCACTTCTTTATCCAAAAAATTGATTTTAAACAAGGTATCTGTAGGTTTAGCTTTTACGGTATCTGCCTTTATTTTCTGCCGCCTGATTTTAGTTTTTTCAAGCAAATTTTTCTTAGGCTCTGCTTGCCCACAAGCCGTTAAATAGATGACAATAAAAATTAAGATGCTTAATGATTTCATGAATTTTAAACGTGTTTTTGCTACTTAAAGTGTGAGCCTGGAAAGAGTAAATAACACAGATATTTAAAAAACAGTGGCCTGACTTATTTAAACCCGATAGAGTCCCGATAAAAAATCGGGATAAACTCCAGCCCAACATGAGCCTGGCGAATGAGGACCATGAGCGATAGCCGGGCGACAAATACAAAAACAGTAAGAGTTTGTCGTTTCCTAATACATTACCCCGTCCTGATCAACTCACAATATAAAATCAAAATTATGACTCCGAAGGAGTCATTTTGACAATACTATGTACTCCGTACTTGTCTTAGAATCAATCTAAATAATTACCTTTGGCATTCGTAAAACAAACCTATGGCACTAGTTTCTATCAATTTGGCTACCGGCTCTTTGCAAAAAGAGGAACTGATTGTGGGTATCGATTTGGGTACCACCAACAGCTTGGTGGCTTTTATTAACCCCGATGGAAACCCGCAGGTGATTAATGATACGGGCAAGGGCCTATTGGTGCCTTCTATCATCCATTTTGAAGAAAACGGACAGGTGGTGGTGGGCAAGGAAGCCAAAGAATTTTTGATTAGCGACCCGGCCAATACCATATTTTCTGTTAAAAGATTATTGGGCCGCTCTTACCAGGATATTGCGGAACACCGCGACTTTTTTTCGTATAAAGTGATTGATGATAACCAGGAGAGCCTGGTTAAAATTAAGGTGGGCGACAAGTTTTACACGCCCATTGAACTATCCGGACTGATATTAAAGGAGCTGAAAACCCGTGCCGAACATGCCTTAAAAACTTCGGTAAACCGGGCGGTAATTACGGTTCCGGCTTATTTTAATGATAGCCAGCGCCAGGCCACCCGCGATGCCGGCAAACTGGCCGGTTTAGATGTTTTACGTATTGTAAACGAACCTACGGCAGCCAGTCTGGCTTACGGAATTGGCTTAAAGCCCGATGAAGAAAAAACCATTGCGGTGTATGATTTAGGGGGCGGCACTTTTGATGTGTCTATCCTGCAAATTCAGAATGGCATTTTTGAAGTTTTATCTACCCATGGCGATA
>CAZFAE010000013.1:10921-30134 GCA_964516035.1 uncultured Sphingobacterium sp. | reverse complement strand
CAGGCCCTGCGCCTTAAAGCCGAAGAAGCTAAAAAAGCACTCACTACGCAAAACCTTTTTAATGAGGTATTGAATAATATTCTTTTAGCCCTTAGCAAGCAAAAGTTTGAAGAACTGATTGCCGGGAAAGTACAACAAACGCTAGATTGCTGCCGCAAAGCGCTGGCTGATGCCGGTTTAGCAGCTGCACAAATAGACGAAGTAATTATGGTGGGCGGTTCTACCCGTACGCCTTTGGTAAAGCAAAAAGTTTCTGAGTTTTTCGGCAAACCGGTACACGATCAGATCAATCCTGATGAAGTGGTAGCTCTGGGCGCCGCCATCCAATCGGATATATTGGCGGGCAACCGTTCTGATATTTTATTGCTGGATGTTACGCCACTTTCGCTGGGTATAGAAACCATGGGCGGTTTAATGGACACCATTATTCCACGCAATGCCAAAATACCTACTAAAGCCGGTCGGCAGTACACTACTTCGGTAGATGGACAGGTAAATATGAAAATTGCCGTTTTTCAGGGCGAACGCGACTTGGTAAGCGAAAACCGCAAACTGGCCGAATTTGAATTGAAAGGCATTCCGGCTATGCCCGCCGGTTTACCCAAGGTAGATATCAATTTCCTACTCAATGCCGATGGCATTTTAACCGTTCAGGCGGTAGAATTGCGCTCGGGTACCAAACAGGAAGTGGAGGTAAAACCCACTTATGGCCTTAGCGACGAGGAAGTGGAACAAATGTTAATTGATAGCATTCAGAACGCCCAAAGCGATGTGCAGCAGCGCATGATTATTGAGGCCCGCACCGAAGCCGAACAAATGGTGTACACCGTAGAACGTTTTTTAAGCAAAAACGCCGCTTACTTAAACGAAACCGAAATTTCTGAAACCCGACAGCTTTTACAAGAGTTGAAAGATAGCTTGAACTCGGGCAGCAAAGACCTGATTCTTAAAAAGGTAGAAGCCCTGAACGAGTACACCCGCCCCTTTGCCGAAAGGGTAATGGACGTAGCCATATCTACCGCCATGAAAGGCAAACAGATAGATTAGTGTTAGAATTCAACTCATTTCTCTTAATTCATTTGAGTAAAAACGGTTAAACCCGTTCCTGTTTTAGTCAACTATTTTATAGCCCAGAGTTTAAACTCTGGGCTATCTTGTTTATACTCCATTGCAAATGATTTTCAATCATTTATCAAATAAATTGTAACGAATTCCCGATGCCTTTATCTAAGTTTAAAAGTATCAACTCTTACTATGCTTAGCATCAGAAACATTGTTAAACAATACGCCCAGCACCGTGCTCTCGATAATGTGAGCATGGAAATTGAAAAAGGTAGTATTTTCGGATTATTAGGGCCTAATGGCGCCGGTAAAACCTCCCTCATTCGTATTATCAACCAAATTACGGCACCAGACTCTGGCGAAATATGGCTCGATGGCGAAAAACTTCGTCCTGAGCATATTTCTAAAATTGGTTACTTGCCCGAAGAGCGTGGTTTGTACAAAAAGATGGAAATTGGGGAACAAATTGTGTATTTGGCCCGCTTAAAGGGTTTAAGCCGAACTGATGCGATTAAGCGGATTAAATACTGGTTTGAGAAGATGGAAATGCAAACCTGGTGGAATAAGAAAGTAGAGGATTTGAGCAAGGGGATGCAGCAAAAAGTACAATTTGTGGCTACTGTTTTACACGAACCCGAACTGATTATTTTGGATGAGCCTTTTTCGGGCTTTGACCCGGTGAATGCAGAACTGATTACCCAAGAAATTTTGGAACTGAACCGCAAAGGAGCCACCATTATTTTTTCTACCCACCGCATGGAATCGGTAGAGCAATTGTGCGACAGCATTGCGCTCATTAACCGTTCGCATAAAATTCTGGATGGTAAAGTAAAAGATATTAAAAACAGCTACCGCGATAATTCGTTTAGTCTGCATTATCAGGGCACCTTCCCTGCTGCAAAAGCGGGTTTATTTGACATTACCCAAACAGCCGATGGAGAACGTGTAAGGGTAAAAATAGCCGAAGGCAAAAGCACCAATGATTTGCTCAGCTTTTTATTACCCAGCATTCAAATTACCGAATTGAGAGAAGAAATTCCGAGTATCAACGATATTTTTATCCAAAAAGTAACGCAATTAAGCTAAGTAACATGAACAAGATATTTATCATTATACAACGCGAATACCTGAGCCGGGTTAAGAAAAAATCATTCCTGATTATGACTTTTTTGGTACCGGGATTAATTATTGCCATGTACGCTTTAATTGCTTTTTTAACCGTTAAAGGCGGAGATAAGGCTACCGATGTTTTTGTATTTGACGAAAGTGGCATTTTTACCGAGGGCTTTAAAAACAACCAAAGCGTTAATTATACCAAGAGTACTTTAAGCTTCGCGGAAGCTAAAAAAGAGGTGGCGCAAACCGAAGATGGTTTTGTATTGCGCATACCGGCCGACATTGCAACCACGGGTAAAGTAGAATTGTTTTCGAAGAAAAAAGCGGGGCTTTCTGCACTCAACAATATGGAGCGCCAGATTAATGAAACGCTGCGCAATAAAATGCTCAAAGATGCCGGCATAGACCAAGCTACTTTAGAAAAAATAAAACCTAATATATCTATTGAATCTAAAGAATTGACCGCCGAAGGCGAAAAAGACAGCAATGCCGGTGCCGCTTTGGCCATTAGTTTTGCTGCTGCCATTCTGGTTTATATTTCGTTATTTATTTATGGCACCCAGGTAATGCGTGGCGTTATTGAAGAAAAAACCAACCGTATTGTAGAAGTGGTTATTTCTTCGGTAAAACCTTTTCAATTAATGATGGGCAAAATCATCGGCATTGGTTTAGTAGGCATTACCCAGTTTACGCTTTGGATTGTACTCTCTACCACTTTGGTGGGTACAGCCGGCAAAATTTTGATGAAAGATAAAATGGATGCGGTTAAAACCGAAATCAGTGCCGAAGACAAGCAGTCGAAGGCTATACAGCAAGCCAGCGAAAATCCCGGTTTGAGCATTATTAACGCGGTGCAAACCTTAAACCTGCCCTATATTTTAGGCACCTTTTTGGTGTACTTTTTAGGTGGATATTTAATTTATAGTGCGCTATTTGCCGCGGTAGGTTCGGCAGTAGATAACGAAACCGAAACGCAGCAATTTATGCTGCCCATTACGCTGCCACTGCTGTTTACCTACATCATGTCTTTCAGTTTTATTGTCAATAATCCGGATAGCAGCTTATCGTTCTGGTTGAGTATCATTCCATTTACTTCACCCATTGCCATGATGGTTCGTTTACCTTTTGGCGTGCCCGACTGGCAGCTGGCACTTTCTATAGTTTTATTAATTGCCGGTTTTATATTTACCACCTGGATTGCCGCCCGAATTTATCGGGTAGGTATTTTAATGTATGGCAAAAAAGCATCGTTTAAAGAACTTTCTAAATGGTTGTTTTATAAAGAATAAACTAAATCTATACTTCGCCCTGCCATTCCCGGTAAAACTGCTCCAGAAAGCGTTCCATAAACAAGTGACGCTCCTGGGCCATAGTTTTACCGCTGGCAGTGTTCATACGGTCTTTAAGCAGGAGTAGTTTTTCGTAAAAATGATTGATACTGGGTGCAGTACTGTTTTTGTATTCTTCTTTAGTCAGGTTTAAGTTAGGTGCAATCTCCGGATTATAAATTTCCCGGTTTTTATAGCCACCATAATTAAAAGTACGGGCAATACCAATTGCGCCAAGGGCATCTAGGCGGTCGGCATCCTGAATAACATCCAATTCTGGAGATTTGAAAACTGATGCTTCTTTGCCTCCTTTAAAAGAAATATGAGCAATAATTTGTTCTATATGCGCAATAATGGGTTCTGCTGCACCCTGAGCGGTAAGAAATTCACGGGCTTTTCTTGGACCAATTTCTTCGTCGCCGTTGTGGAATTTAGAGTCGGCAATATCGTGCAATAGGGCACCCAACTCTACCACCAGCATATCTACTTTTTCTGTTTTGGCCAAATGTTTGGCCGATTGCCATACCCTATAAATATGCCACCAATCGTGACCACCCTCGGCTTCTTTCAAAGTTTCTTTAACAAAAGCTGCGGTTTGTACGATGAGGTTTTCGGAGTTCATGGTTGTGTGTTGTAGGGTGAAGGTTTTTTTGAGTTGTAGATTGTAAATTAAAGGTATAGTGTAAATAGTCCGGAAGACCGTGAGTCTGTAAGTCCGGACTTTCGGACTCTCCGACTAAACACTAATTAAATCTACTAAATACTGTAAAATCAGTCTCAATACTATGTACTCAATACTATTCTATCTATTAAACAAAAGCCTTTGTCCTGGTCCAACTTCATACAATTGCCCATGTTCGTAAACCAATTTGCCTGAAACAAGGGTGTGGCTTACCGTTGATTGGAATTGATGTCCTTCAAACGGACTCCAGCCGCATTTAGCCAGAATATTAGTTCGGTTTACGCTCCAGGGCTGATTGAGGTTTACCAAAACCAGGTCGGCCCAATAGCCTTCGCGGATAAATCCTCGGTCGGCAATTTGGAACAAGATAGCCGGATGATGGGCCATTTTTTCTGCAATTTTATCCAAACTAATTTTTCCCTGGTGGTAAAAATCGAGCATGGCCACCAAACTGTGCTGTGCCAAAGGTCCGCCGGAAGGCGCTTTTAAATAATCCTGTTCTTTTTCTTCCAATGTATGTGGCGCATGGTCGGTGGCAATTACATCAATGCGGTTATCCAATACTGCCTGAAAAATAGCATCGCGGTCGGTAGCGCTTTTAATGGCTGGGTTCCACTTGATAAAATTTCCTTTCTCGGCATAGTCGGCATCCGAAAACCAAAGGTGATGTACACAGGCTTCGGCTGTAATTTTTTTCTGTTCCAGCGGAATATCGTTTCGGAAAAGGGCCAGCTCTTTGGCAGTAGAAATATGCAGGATATGCAAGCGGGCGCCCGTCTTTTCGGCCAAAGCTACCGCCTTCGAGGAGGATAAATAACAGGCTTCGGCACTGCGGATAATGACATGCTGACTCAATGGAATTTTATCTCCGAATTGGGCTTTAGCCAATTCCATATTGTGGCGGATAGTTGCCTCATCCTCACAATGGCTGGCAATAAGCGTTGGAGATTCACGAAACAGAGACTCCAATGTTTTTTCGTTGTCTACCAGCATATTCCCGGTAGAAGATCCCATAAAAACTTTGACTCCACAAACATTCGAAGCATTGGTTTTTTTGACTTCCTCTAAATTATCATTAGATGCTCCCATAAAAAAAGAGTAATTGGCTAAAGATTTTCGGGAAGCCAGCTGATATTTATCTTCCAGTAATTGCTGTGTTAAAGCATTGGGTACGGTATTGGGCATCTCCATAAAAGAAGTGACGCCGCCTGCTACGGCTGCCCGGCTTTCGGTAAATAAATCGCCTTTATGCGTTAATCCCGGTTCGCGGAAATGTACCTGGTCGTCTATGCAACCCGGAAAAAGGTATTGTCCTTCGGCATCAATCTCCTGCTCGGCATGTTCATTTAAACTGCTTCCTATTTTAACAATTCGGCCGTTTTTGATAAATACATCTGCTACCTGGAGTTTACCTTCATTAACTAATGTGGCTGATTTGATGAGGATACTGGACATAGTGTGTTGTAAGTTATGAGTATTTAGTCGGAGAGTCCGAAAGTCCGGACTTACTGTCTCTCGGTCTTTCGGTCTATTTTACACTAACAAAGGTAATACACAAATCGCAAATCTGATGGCCGCGGTTTGCTAAACAGAAACATTTTCGAGGCATGCGTTTCAAAAGCTTATATTTGCGGCTATGGCCCTAAGTTTTGAGGATTTTAAATTAAACCGCCAGTTGCTTAATGCGGTAGAAGAGGCAGGATATACCCAGCCCACACCCATTCAGGAAAAGGCAATTGCGCCTATTCTGTCGGGGCAGGATATTATGGGAATTGCCCAAACAGGCACCGGTAAAACGGCGGCCTTTGTGTTGCCTATCCTCATGAAACTGAAATATGCACAGGGAGAAAGTGTGCGTGCTCTTATTCTGGCCCCCACCCGGGAGCTGGCCATGCAGATTGAAGAACAGATTATTATTTTTTCTAAATATACCGATCTCAGAACGGTGGTTATATACGGCGGTTTAGGCCCTAAAACCCAGATTGCCAATTTGAAAAAAGGGGTAGATATTATTGTAGCTACGCCCGGACGTTTCCTGGATTTATACCTGGCCGGACACATTAATACCAAATATTTACAATTTATGGTGATGGATGAGGCCGACAAAATGGTGGATATGGGCTTTATTGGCTCCATACACCGCATATTGGAAGTGGTACCACGCAAACGCCAGAATCTATTGTTTTCGGCTACCATGAGTGAATTAGTGCACAAAATATCCGGCGATTTTCTCAAATTTCCTTTGGTTATTGAAGTTGCTCCGCAAGCTACACCGGCACATACGGTAAAACAGGTTTTATATCCGGTGCCCAATCTCAAAAGCAAACTCAATTTATTACAACATTTATTAAAAGATGATGAGGCTTTTCATCGTCTCATTATTTTCTGCAAAACCAAAACAGTAGCAGATAATATTTTCCATTACCTAGAACGCCGTTATCCGGGAGACCAATTGAGGGTAATCCATGCCAATAAAGGGCAAAACACCCGCATTAATTCCATTCAGGCTTTTAAAGAAGGTGCCGTACGTATTTTAGTAGCCACCGATGTGGCAGCCCGTGGTTTGGATGTGGCCGATGTAAGCCATGTTATTAATTTCGATGTGCCCATTATTATTGAAGATTACGTACACCGCATTGGCCGTACTGGCAGGGCGTATAAAAGCGGCGATGCCATTACTTTTTGTACCGAAGCAGAAGCTTATTATGTAGAAAAAATAGAGAAACTTATTCGCCAGTCTATCCCTAAAGCCGATATCCCGGAAGGTGTATTTGTAGAAGAAACTCCTTACGAAGAGCGCCAAGCCATGGCTCGTGAAATTGACATGCAGAAACGCAAGGATAATCCGGATTTTCAGGGGGCTTTTCACGAAAAGAAACTGAAAAATACCAAAGGTGATCGCCCTAAACCTAAGGCCAAAACTTCCGCGAAAGCGGGCGTTCCTAAAAAGAAATCGAAGCGTTTCGATAAAAAGAAATGAAAAATATCCGTTTAACACCATTAAACCTGGTAGCTACGCTCCTTTTTCTTGCACTGGCTTATCTTTTCGCTTTCGCGGATGATACCGGCTGGCGGACTTTGGGCGCTATTCCCTTAATCGGTTTATTGGTATTGAGTGTGCTGGCCGATTTACTCTTTCGCTCTACCTTAATTCAATTGAAACGAATTTGGATTGTTGAGGGCATATTCCTCATCTTTGTTGTACTGATTTTATTTATACTCCAACGTTTTTAAAACACATGAAAAAAGCTGAAATTAAACTCACCATCGAATTAGACGAACAAAATATACCCGAAAGCATTCTTTGGGAATCTACCGACTCTCAAAACAAAGAAGCTTTACCGGTAAAATCGATGATGCTGGCTTTATGGGATCATAATTATAAAAACTCTTTGCGCATTGATTTGTGGACAAAGGATATGCCCGCCGATGAAATGAAGCGTTTTTTCTACGAAACCTTACAAACCATGGGCGACAGCTTTTTGCGGGCAACCGGCGAAGAAGCCATTGTAGGCGATTTGCGTGATTATTGCGCACATTTTGCCGAAAAAATGGAGCTTAAAGTAAATCAATAAGAAAGCTTGTTGCCACACATTTTTCTTATCTTCATTTAATTGATGATGATGAAAAACGTTTCAAAAAATTCTACCCGTAACTGGAAATACTTCATTAACCTTATTCCGGTGGCTTTGGTTCTGTTCGGAAATCTGAATGGCGGCTGGTTTAGCTTGAGTAATTTTGTGTTCACTTTCGTGATATTGGGTCTGCTGGAATTGGTGCTTCCAGAAGATAAAAACAATACCGAAGGCCAAGATGATGTATTGCCTAATCTACTCATGTTATTGGTAGTTGCAGGGCAATTTATTGCTTTGGCCAGTTTAGTCTACGGCGTATATACCCAGCAAATTAGCAGCTATTGGATATTAGCCGCTGCATTATCAACCGGTACTGCTTCAGGCACCATGGGCATTGTGGCCGCCCACGAACTCATCCATCATAAAGCCAAATTCTGGAATTTTTTAGGCAGAGTACTACTTTTCTCGGTATTCAACCCCTATTTTTATGTGCATCATCTACGCATTCACCATAAATCAGTAGGAACTGCCGCCGACCCGGTTACCGCCCAAAAAGGAGAAACTTTTTATGCTTATTTAATCCGCTCTTTTGGCGGACAAATTGCCCAATCTTTTGATTTGGAAAAACAGCGTTTACAAAAACTGAATAAATCGCCTTACGGGCTCCATAATTATGTAATAGCGATTTTCTCAGGGGCTATCTTAATACTCTCACTACTTTGGTTCTTTTTCGGATTTTATGTGGCTTTAGCTTTTGTATTGCAGGCTAAAATTGCCAATATCTTATTAGAATACACCAATTACATTGAGCATTATGGTTTAAGTCGCAGCGAAAAAGAAAGAGTAAACGAAACCCATTCATGGCAAAGTGATAAAATAGTGAGCCGTTATTTTCTGATGGATTTGAGCCGCCATGCCGACCATCATTTTCATGCCGCAAAACCGTTCCATACTTTACTTTCGCACGAGAAAAGCCCTGTACTGCCCGGCGGATATTCCAGTATGTTTTTACCGGCATTAATTCCACCGCTTTGGTTCAGGTTGGTTAATCCACGTATTCCGGCTGCTTTATAAAAACAAATTGGTTTGCCCAATTCCACATATTTTCGCCTCGTGGTCTAATAACCATTTCTTGCGCCAAAGGCCTCCGGCGTAGCCCACCAAATCCCCATTACTGCCAATAACCCGGTGGCAGGGCACCACAATAGCCAGTTTATTTTTGCCGTTTGCTGCCGCGATAGCCCGTATGGCCAAAGGGTTTTTCATTTTATGCGATAAAGCCGCATAGCTGATAGGGTATCCGGCTTTAATTAGCATCAGTTCTTGCCAAACCTGCTGCTGAAAGTCGCTGCCGGGCTGCTGCATCAAAAAGGTAAAACCTAATCTTTTGCCCTCAAAATAATCCTGCATTTGAGATTTAGCCAATTCGGTCAACGGGTTAGGATTTTCAGCTATTGCTTCTTTAAAATTAATGGCAAATACGGTTTCATCATCTGCTTCAATAAGCAAATTACCAATGGGTGTAGACAGGCTGGAGGTAAACATGAGCTTTCAATTTACAATAAATCGCCACAAAATAGGACAGGCTCCGAAAAAATTTATCTTTGTGCCAAATGAGTTTAGCTAAACAGGTAAAAGCGTTACTGCAAAAAGAAATTATTTTAGAGTGGCGTTCCCGCTATGCTTTAAACGGAATTCTGCTGTATGTGGTATCCACCATTTTTGTATGCTACCTTTCCTTTCGCGGTTTGGAAGCCACTGTTTGGAATGCTTTATTTTGGATTATCCTGCTTTTTGCCTCCATTAATGCCATTACCAAAAGTTTTGTGCAAGAAAGTAAAGGCCGCCAGCTATATTTTTACACTATTGCATCGCCGCAGGCCATTATCTTATCTAAAATTATTTACAATGCCCTGCTCATGCTGCTGCTTTCGGCGCTGGCTTTATTCTTCTACACCCTGGTTTTTGCAAATCCGGTGGGCGATTTTCTGCTCTATTTTCTGGCTGTAGTTTTGGGCAGCATTAGCTTTGCTTCGGTATTTACCCTTATTTCGGGCATAGCCTCCAAAACCAATAACAGCGGATCATTAATGGCAATACTCAGTTTCCCTATTATTATCCCTTTATTGATGCTTTTAATTAAACTTTCGAAGAACGCCATGGACGGTTTAGACCGCACAGTAAGCTACGATGAAATGGGGGTTTTATTGGCAATTAATCTCATTGTAATTACGGTTTCTTTGTTGTTATTTCCCTACCTTTGGCGTGATTAATTGCTCCTAACTATGACTAAAAACTGGTGGAAAATACTCGCCTCAGTTCTTCTGATTTATACCCTGATTGCCGGCCTTTTAACAGAAGTGCCGCAATTAGCCATCCTAAACGAAAGCATTCGTAACCTGTATTTTCATGTACCCATGTGGTTCACCATGATTATACTCTACCTTATTTCGGTAATTTATAGTGTTAAATATTTAGCCTCCGGCGATGAAAAACACGATTTAATGGCTGTAGAAACCGTAAATACCGGCATAGTATTTGGATTTTTAGGTTTAGGAAGCGGCATGATTTGGGCCAACTATACCTGGGGCGCACCCTGGCCCAACGACCCAAAATTAAACAGTGCCGCTATTTCTACCTTAATGTATTTGGCTTATTCGGTGCTCAGAAGTTCTTTAGACGAAGAGCAGAAAAGAGCACGCATATCTGCCGTTTATAATATTTTCGCCTTTCCGGTGATGATTGTTTTGCTATTCATTCTTCCCAGGATGACCGATTCACTGCACCCCGGAAACGGAGGGAATCCCGGTTTTAATTCTTACGATTTAGACAGCCGTATGCGCATGGTGTTTTATCCGGCGGTAATTGGCTGGATTTTAATTGGAGTTTGGATAGCTACCTTAAGATACCGTGTACGATTAATTACTAATTCACGTTTAAAACAATAAAGATGAAAAGAATTTTTATTTTACTGCTGGTACTATTTGTCAGCCTGAATACTGTTTTGGCGCAAAATACAGGCGTAGAAATGGCCGACGCCCTCAGAAGCTCTGGAAAAATTTATGTGGTAGTTGCGGTAATTGTGCTATTATTTATGGGCTTATTGATTTACCTCTTTAGCCTCGACCGCAGAATAAAGAATATCGAAAATCAGAAATAATAAAAAGCCAGTTTTAATAGCATATACCCTAATTTTATCAGGATTTAAAGAGGTGTAAAGCATACACTAAGAATTTTTTATTTGCAGGTTTGAAATATTTTCACTCAAATTTGCACCGAAATACTAACCTATTTTATACATCATAACTCTAATTTATGTCAAAAGTAAAAGGATCAGCACATCACGAAACCAGTTTTTTCGGCGATGTATGCCAGTTTTTTGATCATGCAGCCCAATTTACCAACCACGATGCCGGTTTATTGGACCAAATCAAATCTTGTAACAGCGTTTATCGTTTCCGTTTCCCTATTCGTAAAGGAAATGGTTTTGAAGTAATAGATGCCTGGAGAGTAGAACATTCTCACCACAAATCGCCAACCAAAGGCGGTATCCGCTACAGCGAAATGGTGAATGAAGATGAAGTAATGGCCCTGGCCGCTTTAATGACTTACAAATGTGCCATTGTAAACGTACCGTTTGGAGGTGCAAAGGGCGGTATTAAAATTAACCCTAAAAATTACACCACCGCCGAGCTAGAAAATATTACCCGTCGTTATACGGTAGAGTTAATTAAAAAGAATTTCATTGGTCCGGCTATCGATGTTCCTGCACCTGATTATGGGTCTGGCGAACGTGAAATGAGCTGGATTGCCGATACTTACCAAACCATGAATCCGGGCCAGCTGGATGCTTTGGGTTGCGTTACCGGAAAGCCAATTGCCTTGCATGGTATTGCCGGCCGTAGAGAAGCAACCGGCCGTGGTGTGGCTATTTCTATCCGCGAATGCGTAGATGTTGCCGAGGATATGAAAGCTTTAGGCTTAACCGCAGGTTTAGCCGGTAAAAGAGTAATTGTTCAGGGTTTAGGCAACGTGGGTTACCACTCTGCAAAATTCTTGGCCGAATTTGGTGCCATCATTGTGGGTCTTTGCGAATATGAAGGCTCTATTTATAACGAAAGTGGTTTAGATATCGACGAGGTATTTAATCACCGTAAAGCTACCGGATCTATTTTAGGATTTAAAGGCGCTAAAAAAGAGTTTAAAATCTCTTCGGAAGGCTTAGAGCAGCCATGCGATATTTTGGTGCCTGCTGCTTTAGAAAATCAGATTACCGAAGATAACGTGGGCCGCATTCAGGCGAAAATTATTGCCGAAGGTGCCAATGGGCCAACTACACCGGGTGCAGAAGCTATTTTTGTAGAACGTGGTGGTATCATCATCCCAGATATGTATTGCAATGCCGGCGGAGTTACCGTTTCTTATTTCGAATGGTTGAAAAACCTTTCTCACGTAGCTTTTGGCCGTATGGACAAACGTTATGAAGAAACTGCCAACCAGAACCTGGTAAACATGGTAGAAACAACTACCGGTGTAAAACTGAGCCAAGCTCAGCGCAGCTTAATAGTAAAAGGTGCTACTGAATTAGAATTGGTGAATTCTGGTTTAGAAGATACCATGATTCGCTCTTACCACGAAATTCGTGATGTAAAAGTAGCTAATTCTAAAATTGAGACTTTACGTACCGCGGCCTTTGTAAGCTCTATCGAAAAAGTAGCCGTTTCTTACCAGAATTTAGGTATTTGGCCATAATTTGTTGTTAATTAGCCAAGCTAAAGGGATGCTGAATTTTCAGTATCCCTTTTTTATTGAATCGTGATGCTGTGATGACGATTTTGAATTCAATTAATCGCCAAATTATTAACCCTTCCATCAGATAATCCTTACTTTTGCACAATAAATAATACCTTTCTCTCAAAATAATTGATATGAAAAAGAGTGCTATCGTTGGAATGATCATTATTGCCGTAGCTATTGGGGTAATTATCAGTACTTATGCAGATTCCAGTACTTACGGAAGTTTCGGCGATGCCGAAAAAACAGAAGATGAATTACACGTGGTTGGCCGTTTAGATTTAGCCAAAGCCGTAATTTACAATCCGCAGCAGGATGCTAATTATTTCTCTTTTTACATGAAAGACAATGAGGGTAAAGAATGTAAAATCGTTTTCAATGGCACCAAACCACAAGATTTTGAAAAATCAGAACAAATTGTACTTACCGGCAAAATGGTAGCTGGAGAATTCCGTGCTTCTAAAATGCTGATGAAATGCCCTTCTAAATACAATAAAGATCAGGTAGAAGTGAAAGCCGCTCCCACCGTACAAAGCTAAATACAGATATGGATACCGTTTTTGTTGGAGAAACCCTTTGGCCGGGTCAACTAGGTCAGTTGTTTGTTGTTTTATCATTTGGCGCAGCCCTGTTGGCTACCTTTGCCTACTACTTTGATACCATTAAAGATAAAGCCGACGGCTCATGGCGCATTATTGGCCGTGCCGCTTATGCTGTTAACTTATTTGCAGTAATTGGTATTGGCGTTTGCTTGTACTACATCATTTACAATCACCTTTTCGAATACCATTATGCCTGGGCGCATTCGTCTAAATCGCTGCCGGTATATTATATTATTTCCAGTTTCTGGGAAGGTCAGGAAGGTAGTTTCTGGCTCTGGACTTTCTGGCAGGCTATTTTAGGCTTGATTTTGGTATTTCGTTCTAAAACCTGGGAAAGCCCGGTGATGACCGTGGTGATGCTTTCTCAAACCTTTTTGGCATCTATGCTCATTGGCGTTGAAATTTTGGGGGCCCGTGTGGGCAGTTCGCCTTTCATCCTGTTAAGAGATGCCATGGAAGCGCCCATTTTTGCCCGTGGCGATTATTTAAGTTTAATAGACGATGGCAATGGCTTAAACCCATTATTACAGAATTACTGGATGGTAATACACCCGCCAACGTTGTTTTTGGGTTTTGCATCCATGATTGTGCCTTTTGCCTTTGCCATTGCAGGCCTTTGGCAAAAACGCCACAACGAATGGATTAAAGTGGCTTTACCTTGGGCACTATTTGCGGTGATGGTTTTGGGTGCCGGAATTATCATGGGTTCATTCTGGGCTTATGAAGCACTTAATTTTGGTGGTTTCTGGGCTTGGGATCCAGTAGAAAACGCCTCTATAATTCCCTGGTTAACCTTAATTGCCGCCGTCCACGTGATGCTGGCCTATAAAAATGCAGGTCAGGCTTACTTTACCACCGTATTTTTAACCATCATCAGTTTTGTATTGGTGTTATACGCCTCTTTCTTAACCCGAAGCGGCATTTTAGGCGAAACCTCGGTACACGCCTTTACCGATTTAGGCATGTTCTGGCAATTGTTATTGTTCATTTTCGGCTTCCTCGGATTGGCCATCGTGCTCATCATTCGCCGTTGGAAAGACCTCCCTTTCTCTAAAAAAGAAGAAGAAACCTATTCCCGCGAATTCTGGTTATTTATTGGGGCATTAATTCTTACCCTGGCTTGCGTGCAAATTATTGCCACCACCTCCATTCCGGTATTCAATACCGTTTTCGGAACCAAAATTGCCCCGCCAACCGATGTAATTCAGCATTATAACAAATGGCAATTGCCATTTGCCTTGGTTATTGCCTTCATTTCTGGCTTCACCCAGTTCTTAAAATACAAAAAAACAGATATTAAAAAATTCTACCAGCAGCTTATCCGTTCGGTAATTATTGCCGCTTTGCTTACCGCTTTCGCGGGATACCTGACTGGTATTCATACCAACGCCATGTTCATGCTGCTCATTTTTGCAGCGCTATTTTCGGTAGTAAGTAATGCCGGTATTTTGTGGGAAGCCATTTTTGGTAAATGGAAACTGGCCGGTTCTGCTTTAGCACATATCGGTTTCGGGTTTTTATTGGTAGGTGCTTTGGTAGCTGCCTCAACTACTCAAATTATTTCTATCAATACTTCCGGAATTGGTTTTGGCGATGAATTTGCCAAAGACAATAATCCCAGAGAAAATATCATTCTTTACCTCAATGAGCCGGTAAAAATGGACCCTTACACAGTTACTTATCTGGGCGATTCTACCGAGGGCGTAAATACGTATTACAAGGTGAATTATCAGGTAATTGAAGAAAAAACCGGTAAAGTAACCGAAGATTTTAATCTATACCCCAATGCGCAGCAAAACGTAAAAATGCGCCAGATTATTGCTTCGCCAGATACCCGCCATTATTTTCTCAAAGATATTTATACCCACGTAAGCAGTGTGCCTTTAAAAGAAGAAGATGCACATGAGCCACACGAAGGTCATTCTGATGAAGAAGATTACGGTAAAGCCGTAGTTTATCAGGTAAGTTTAGGCGATACTGTCCGCATTCGCGATGCTTATATGGTGGTAAAAGCGGTAAACCGAAACGCTAAAGTTCAGAATATTCCATTAGCCAAGGGCGATATCGCGGTAGCCATGACTTTAGAAGTAAACGACGGTAAGAAAACCTACACCGCCGAACCTGTTTTTGTTGTTAAAGGCGGCAATACCTACGATTTTGGCAAAACCGTAGATGAATTGGGGCTAAAATTACGTTTCAGCAATATTATGCCTCAGGAAAATAAACTGGAATTAACCATTTTCCAGAAGCCCAAAGCCGAGAAAAAATGGATTGTAATGAAAGCCATCGTTTTTCCTTATATCAATTTATTCTGGGGCGGAGCCATTCTGATGACTATCGGATTTTTGCTTTCCATTTTCCGCAGAAATAAAGAAATTAAAACCGCATAGATGAAAATTGTACTCCTGGGCAGCGGCCGGGTGGCCACGCAATTGGGCTTGGCCTTGCAGCAGGCAGGAGAAGAAATAGTACAGGTTTTTAGTCCAACCCAGGCGCATGCATCTGCTTTAGCGGAAAAGTTAAGAGCCCTTGCGGTATCTCAGCTTTCTGAGGTACGTACCGATGCTGATTTATATATTATTTCGGTTAAAGACGATGCCATTTCTGAATTAGCTTCCAGCTTGAAGGTAAACGGAATAGTGGTTCATACCTCCGGTTCTACCGATTTAAGCATTTTGGCTCCATCATCCAATCAAATTGGTGTATTTTATCCCTTACAAACTTTTTCAGAACAAAAAAGAGTCGATTTTAGCGAGGTACCTTTGGCCCTCGAAGCCAATAAGCCGGAAGTTCTGGGGGTTTTAAAAAAACTGGCCAAAAAATTATCCCGCCAGGTAATAGAAATGAATTCAGAGCAACGCATGATTTTACATGTGGCTGCGGTTTTTGCCTGCAATTTTAGCAATCATTTATATACTATCGCCCAGCAATTACTGGCTTCCCAAAACCTGGATTTTAATTTATTGCGTCCCCTGATTGCCGAAACAGCCGCCAAGGTGCAGCAATCGCTGCCAGGCGAAGTGCAAACCGGTCCAGCCATCCGAAAGGATGAAAAAATTTTGCAAAAACACCTAAATTTATTAAGTAAAAACCCTCCATTGCAGGAAATCTATCGCCTGCTTAGTCAGAGCATAGTCAATTTACGTTAGGGTAGGGCTGGCCCGCCTAATTTTTTTATTTTTGCGCTGCGATGAATATTTTTAAAGTCAAAATCAATTTTGAAGAAGTCGGTCACGAGCCGGTAGTGTTAGATATTGCCAAAGGCGATTCGGTGCTGGATGTGTGTATGGATAATGGCATTGAGCTACAGCACAATTGCGGTGGCGTTTGCGGCTGCAGTACCTGCCATATTTATGTAAATAAAGGGATGGACCACTTACAGGAAATTTCTGATAAGGAAGAAGATTTTATAGACCGGGCCGTAAATCCCAAAATTACTTCTCGTTTAGGCTGCCAGTGTGTAGTTATTGACGGCGATATTGAAGTAACTTTACCAGACCAAAGCCAATTTTTAGGACATTAATCATGATACAAGATAAATACGCATTACCCATCCATTGGAACGATTATGAAGATATCGCCATGGGTTTGTACGAAAAATTTGGCGATGAATTTGGCGAGTCTAAAATTTACCGCATTCGATTTACCGAATTAATGGAATGGGTATTGAGCCTGCCAGCCTTTGCCGGTACCCGCGAAGAATGTAACGAAGGCCATTTAGAGCAAATCCAATCGGCTTGGGTGTATGAATGGCGGGATAATCAATAAATTAATGTGCTGATTTATTGATATGCTAATGTGTTAATTAGATAATGGTTTATTATTTTTTTGACTAATCATCACATCAACAAATCATCGCATTAATAAATTAGCATATCAACACATTATCACATTAAACCATGCTCAACAAACTCTCCCAAATAAAAGCTTTCATTTTTGATGTGGATGGCGTTTTAACCGACGGTACCGTTCATGTAACAGAAACTGGGGAGCAGTTGCGCAGATTCAGTATAAAAGATGGATATGCTTTGCAACTGTCCGTTAAACGCGGTTTCCCCATCGCTATTATTTCTGGCGGACGTTCTCAAAGTGTGGTAAGCCGTTTAAAAGGCCTGGGTATTCAGGATATTTACATTGGTGTAGATATCAAAACTGATGCTTTTGAGGAGTTTCTGTTGATTCACGATTTGCAGCCCGAACATATTTTGTACATGGGCGATGATATTCCCGATTTTCCGGTAATGAAATTGGTGGGCCTGCCCGCTTGTCCGGCCGATGCCGCCGAAGAAATTAAAGCGATTTCCCAATATATTTCTCCCAAAAATGGCGGCGAGGGCTGTGTTCGCGATGTACTAGAAAAAGTATTGAAAGTGCAGGGCCAGTGGCTCGAAGAAAATCCATCGGCGAAAGCCTAATCTCGATATGAATTTTCCTCCAATTATTCTGGCTTCCAAATCGCCACGGCGACAAGAGTTATTAAGCCTTTTGGGCCTTGATTTTCGTGTGGTTTTAAAAGAGGTAGACGAGAGTTATCCTGAAGATTTAAGTCCCGCAGAAATAGCCGTTTATATTGCCGAAAAGAAAGCCAAGGCTTTTGATGAGGAACTGAATGGCGAAATAGTGATTACCGCCGATACTTTGGTGGTAATTGATGGCCAGATTTTGGGCAAACCCGATGACGAAGCTCATGCTTTTGAAATCCTGTCGCTTTTGTCGGGCCGCAGGCACGAAGTAATTACCGGGGTTTGCATTTTAAAAGACCATCAATACCATTCTTTTTACGAGGTTTCTGAAGTGTATTTCAAAGCTTTTACAGCCGAAGAAATCAGGTATTATATTGCCAATGGCAACCCAATGGATAAAGCTGGTGCTTATGGCATCCAGGAATGGATTGGTTTAATCGGTATCGATAAAATTGCAGGTTCTTATACCAATGTGGTGGGTTTGCCTACGCATCGTTTGTATGAAGAATTAAAGAAATTGGCTTAAGGATAGTTTCTACCCTCAGTACTGTGTGTTGGGGTTTAGCTCGAGAAACTAATGATGATTAATTAATTCTGAGTTCGAGACTCCTTTTTATCCATTAATCCGTTTCGGCCACGCCATACTCTCTTTCTTAAGACTAGGAATAGCAAGGCAACATTTTCAAAGCAGCCCCAGCGCCTACAGAACAATTTGATTGGCCATACAAAATCTATGTCAGCGCCCGGTCCAGCCATCAAAGCGCCGTTGGCCCGCAATGTCGCGGAACAAAAGCAACAAAAAGCAGCCTTCAAAAACAAGAAATAAAAAGAAAAAATAAGCGTTAAATTTCTTAACTTAATAACTTAAAATCATCACGCTAAGAAATTATCGATATGGACTTCGGAAAATTAAATAGCAACACCCTCGATAATCTTTTAGAAGGCTTTCAGCTTATTGGTTACGACTGGCGCTACCTTTATGTAAACGACGCCATAGTTAAACAAAGCAAGTTCGAACGTAAAGAAGATTTACTGGGCTTAACCATGATGGAAAAATATCCCGGGATAGAAAACACCGGCTTATTTCTTACACTGCAGCGCTGTATGGTAGAGCGCATTCCGGCCATGCTTGAAAACCAATTTATTTTCCCCGACGGCAGTAAAGGCTGGTTCGAACTCCGCATAGAAACCGTATCCGAAGGCCTTTTTATCCTTTCCATAGACATTACAGAACGCAAAAATGCCGAAACAGAGCGCAACACTTATGTAAAAGGACTCGAAGAAATGATATACATGACCTCCCACAAAGTCCGTCAGCCCGTATCAAACATCCTCAGCTTCTCCGAACTACTCGAATCAACCACTATCTCCCAAGTAGATCTACTTCAAATCAGTCAGTACATGAAACAATCTGCCATTAACCTCGATGTTTTCACCCGAGAACTCACACTTTTTATCGAAAATTTAAAGAAAAAAACGGCTTAATGTTTTTTAAAACCTAACATCAGAGTCATTTAGCAAAACCAGCCCCGATTGTAGCCCCGGCGAACGCCGGGGCTACAATCGGGTTTATTAAACTCTCCTTTTTGTC
>CAZFAE010000013.1:1466-10821 GCA_964516035.1 uncultured Sphingobacterium sp. | reverse complement strand
TCAAAAGTATAAGGAATAATGGCTACCGAAAAAGTATTGTTCGTAGCATTAAACACCGTTAAGCTAATGCCATTAACGCAAATAGACCCTTTTTCTACGGTTATATTCCCCGCAGCCGTATCGTATTCAAAAGTATATTCCCAACTGCCATCCAGTTCTTTAAAACCGATGCATTGCGCCGTTTGGTCTACATGGCCTTGAACAATATGCCCGTCGAGGCGGCCATTCATGGGCATACAGCGCTCCAGGTTCAACTCATCGCCAACTTTAAGCTTACCAATATTGGTTTTGTTCAAAGTTTCAGCAATGGCAGTTACGGTATGCAAGCCGGGTTTTAAATCAACCACCGTTAAGCAAACGCCATTATGCGCCACACTTTGGTCTATTTTTAATTCCTCTGCAATGGCAGAGCGTACAGTAATATGCAGGTTTCCCTGATCTGTTTGCAGGGCTTCTACCCTGCCTAAGGTTTCTATAATTCCGGTAAACATTAATAGTTTTTTCTATTTTTCTTCCAGGCAGAAGCCAAAATTTCGGCAGGCTGAGAAGAATTGTGTGTAGTATTTTGCTGCATCAATTGTCCGGCTACCAGGGCAGCAATCATGGCTTCCGTTTCGTTCTCCTGCACCAGGCTATCTGGCTGAAAGTATTTCTTCACAAAATGTGTATCGAAGTTACCGCTGGTAAAAGCCTCGTGCTGCATCACAAATTTACCAAAGCCCAAAGTAGTTTCAATGCCTGTAATTTGGTATTCGTCAATGGCACGCACCATGCGCTCTATGGCTTCCTCACGGTTTTCGCCGTAAGTAATCAGTTTGGCAATCATCGGGTCGTAATAAATCGGAATTTCCATGCCCTCTTCAAAACCATCATCTACCCTTACGCCGGGGCCTTGCGGCAGGCGGTAAGTTTGCAGGGTACCAATATCTGGCAGGAAATTATTCAAAGGATCTTCGGCATATACCCTAAGTTCTACGGCATGACCCTGAATTTTTAAGTCTTTTTGATCAAAACTGAGCTTTTCGCCCCGGGCAATTTTAATTTGTTCTTTAACCAAATCTAAACCCGTAATCATTTCTGTAACCGGATGTTCTACCTGCAAGCGGGTATTCATTTCCAAGAAAAAGAAATCGAGGTTTTCATCCAAAATAAACTCTACCGTACCGGCACCTGTATAATTGCAAGAGCGGGCCACATCAACGGCACATTTGCCCATTTGCTCACGTATTTGGGGCGTTAAAACCGCCGAAGGCGCTTCTTCTACCACCTTTTGATGGCGGCGCTGCACCGAGCAATCGCGTTCAAAAAGATGGACGATATTGCCATGATTATCACCCAATACCTGAATTTCAATATGTCTGGGCGATGATACATAACGTTCTATAAATACAGAACCGTCGCCAAAAGCCGAAGTAGCTTCAGAAACGGCCAGTTTCATTTGTTCTTCAAAATCGGCAGGGCCATCTACAATGCGCATGCCCTTGCCGCCGCCACCGGCTGCAGCTTTAATTAATATCGGGAAACCTACTTCCACTGCACGATTTTTAGCTTCCTGCACATCCGTAATGGCCTCTTCCGTTCCCGGAACCATCGGGATATTGTATTTTAAAGCGGCCGCTTTCGCGGATAATTTATTACCCATAATCTCCATGGCTTCGGGCGAAGGCCCGATCAATATCAAACCTGCGGCTTTTACGTGACGGGCAAAAGCGGCATTTTCTGATAAAAAGCCATATCCGGGATGGATGCCTTGAGCACCAGTTTGTTTGCAGGCCTCTATGATTTTATCGCCTACTAAATAAGATTGATTGGATGGTGCCGGACCAATGCAAATTGCTTCATCGGCATATCGTACATGCAAAGCATTGCGGTCGGCTTCAGAATATACTGCAACAGTTTTGATGCCCATTTCACGGGCAGAGCGCATAATCCGTAAAGCTATTTCGCCACGATTGGCTATCAGAATTTTATTCATCAAGACAAATGTAGTAGAATGCCGCTAAATGCCAAGGAAACGTACCGGTTTTCTATCTACCTAACGCACTATTAGCAGGGTACGTATTTGCTGCAAAGTTCCGTTTTGCAATCGGGCATAATACACACCCGGGCCCCAGCCCTCGTCTTCAAAACTCAATTGATGTGTACCTGCAGGCATCACGGTATCTACCAGGGTTTTAATCAACCGGCCCTGTACATCGAACACCTGCACCAGGGTATGTCCACCCTGAGTAGTGATTTCGATAGTTGTAGCACCGATAAATGGGTTTGGATAATTGGTAATAAGTTTTTTACCTGCGTTTTGGTTGGGATTGGTATTCGAATTGTCACAGCTAAAACTGCTTTTAACCAGGTTCAATTGCTGAAAATCTTTAAGCATCACTTTGTTCAGCGTATCGCCAGATACACAAAACCAGTTTTGCAAAATGCTGGCGTATACCGATCTAAAATCGTACTGCATGGGCAGGTTATCATTCGTATTTACGGTGGTATTTATGGTAGGATTGGTACCCGTAATACCCGATTGAACGCCATCGCCAAATACAAACATAGGAGCTGCAGCCCCATGATCGGTGCCGCCGCTAGAATTGGATTTAATCCGTCGGCCAAATTCAGAAAAAGTCATACCCATTACCCTTTTAGAAACATTCTGATATTTCAAATCGTCCATAAAAGCCTTGATGGCATCCGAAACTTTCTGTAATAAAACAGCATGAGTTCCAGTTTCTGTTTGACCGGCATTTACCTGGTTGGCATGCGTATCAAAACTCCCAATACTTACCATATAAATACGGGTTTTCAGTCCACCGGCTATTAATCTCGACACAATTTTTAATTGATCGGCTAAGGTATTGCCGCTCGGATAAGGGGCCTGCTGACTGACTTTACCGGCAGCTGTTTTAATTACTTGGGCGTATTGCTGGGTTTGCTGCGAAACCTGGCGAATATAGCTTAGTTCTTTACCTGCAGGGGTATTGGGTGCCGGATCTTGAATGCCGTTAATGAGGTTATAAAAATTGGAAGGATCTGAAATGGCCATGCCCATATTTACGCCTGGCCCCTGCAATCCGGGAGAAACTACCGAACCGATTTGGATAGCCAAGGGATCGGGCATGGTGCTGTTTGGGTAAGCTACCGGAAAATTGGGGTACTCTTCATTAAGGTAGCGCCCTGTCCAGCCAGAATTTAATGTTTGGTTAGCATCTGAGGCGGTAAGCCAGATATCAGTAGCCCTGAAATGCGAAAAATTGGGCGATGGATAGCCTACAGATTGAATTACCTGGAGTTTCCCTTCATTAAATAGCGTTTTCATTCCGGTCATGGCCGGATGTAAACCGGTAAGCGCATTCAATTTTAATACCTTATTTTCCGGTATCAGAATATTGGAACGGGCATTGGATAAATTGCTGTATTGATCCAGAGGGATCAGGGTATTTAAACCATCATTCCCTCCATTTAGCTGAATCAATACCAAAACATGATCTGTTTCTGTTGGTGCCGCTGTTAAAGCCGACAGCCATGAAGAAGCGCCAAATGCCTGAAAAGTAAAACCGCCAATTAGCGAAGGTATCACCGCGGCTGGTACCGCTGCCCGAATAAATTCTCTTCTTTTCATGCTAAGCTAATTGATATTCGGCCAGGTTCATCAGGTATTTATACATCGATTGTAAACGACTAAGCACAATGAGTTTAGCGGCACTGTTGGCCGGATTACTTTTATGATCCAACCAGGCGGCTGTCCAGTAGCCATCTGTGGTTTGGCCCGATAACAATATTGTTTTTAAAAAATCTTTCAATTGCTGCGATACCGGAATACTGTATAGCAGTTCTAACGATTGGGCAATTAACAAATTAGGGTCTTCGGGCTTGGTAAACTGACTGGCAAAAGCAATGGGATCTATTACAATAGTGCGGCCGCTGCGGGTATAGCCCGTACCAATATAGCGGTCTGAAAACTGATTGCGTTTGGGTAAGGTATCCGAATTGATCCAAATCTCATAGTACTGAGGTTCCTGATAATAGGCTGGCCAGCCGGCCACATTGGGCGGATCGCCCAGGTTTTGCTGCATGTTACTGGCCTGAATACGGGTGTAATCCCACATCAGGTAGGCATTCACGCTATCGGTACCTACATTAGGAAACGTAACATTAAACTCCCGGTGCAAACCGATTACAAAATCAATTGGGCTTTTTATCAGACAGCCCCGGTTGAGCTCATCAAAAAAATGCTCACTCTTAAACAAAGCAGCCAGCACTGGTTTAATTTCATAATTATTTTGCCTGAGCAGGTTGGCCATGGGCACAATTACTTCAGTTTCGGCGGTGGCATCAATATCATAATACACAAAAAACCGGTAAAGCCTGCGGCAGAGGTATAAAGCCACTTCCTCTTGAGCCAAAATCATGTTTAGCAATTCGTCGGTTTCTCCGGCACCGGCAGCTCCTGTTTTGCCAGTTATGGTTGCATTATTATAAAAGGCAGAGAATGTTTTATTTGTGGTATCATGACGGTTAGGATTAAATACGCTATTAATGGCTGTAGCATCAAGCTGATAACCGGTAAGTACCCGGGCAGCGGCTTTCACGTCATCTTCGGTATACTGCGAATTTGGGCCTTTACCTAAAGTGAACAATTCCTGCAATTCTCGGCCATAATTCTCGTCGGGTGCAGTTTTAGAGTTTAAATAACCATTAAGATAGCGCAGCATAGCCGGATCGATAGTTATTTCTTTTACCAGACTTTTAAAATTACCTAAAGCCATGCTTCTTAATAAGGCATGGTGCTTGTAAACATAACGGGCATCGCCAATATCTACGGTTTGAGTAGCAAAATGATTATGCCAGAATAGCACCATTTTTTCGGTAATGTTCTGGCCCTGGTTTAGCATAAGCCCTGTCCACCATGCTTTAAAAGATGTATATCTTCTTGAATTGATGGCACCATCGGTATAAGGCGCATTTACCCAGGTTTGCCCTGCCGGCACATTCGGATCGGTAGAAGTGCTATCGTTGTAGGTATTAACCGGCGGCAATGGGTTTGAGATGTCTTCCAGCAAACGGTTAACTACCTCATCGAGCGTTTGATTTTTAAAAGCCTGAACATCGGACCATTTTACGCCAAATAGTGTTCTTTTTAGCAGATGAATTAATTCTTGATTGTTAAAAGAACCAGTGTATGGATTTAAGCCGGAAGCCGTACGCATAGCCACCGTGATGGCCTCCTGAGCCTCAGGCTGTTGTCCAAATAAAAATGCTCGTCTGTCCATGCGGTGTATGTGTTTAGACATTAATATGGATGAGAGGTTTAATGCCCCTTAAAACTAGTGATCTCCCTAAATTTATTGTTGATTTAAGCTATTGATGGTGTAGGCAATCATCTCTTCGTTCACATCCAAATGGGTTACAAAGCGAACCATTTGATGACCGAAGGTATTGCACTTGATGCCTTTTTCGCCCAGCCTGTTCACCATTTCTTCTGCCGGATGGCTATCATGCAATTCAAAAATCACAATATTGGTATCTACTGGCAGTACTGATTTTACGTACAACTGCTTAGCCAGTGCATCGCCCAAAGCTTGCGCATGCTGATGATCGGTTTTCAATCTCTCGACGTGGTGGTCTAAGGCATAAATTCCGGCGGCAGCCAAATATCCGGCCTGGCGCATGCCTCCGCCAAATACTTTACGAATGCGGCGGGCTTGTTTTATCGTTTCGTGGCTGCCCAATAAAACAGAACCTACCGGAGCGCCCAATCCTTTAGATAAACAAACCGAAATGCCATCAAATAACTGGCCATAGCTTTTGGCCTCATCGGAGGTTGCTACTAAAGCATTAAAAATGCGGGCGCCATCCAAATGTAATTTCAAACCCTGCTCCCGACATAATTGCGCAATGGGCTCAATTTGGGCTGCAGTATAGCAAGACCCTCCTCCCCTGTTTACGGTGTTTTCTAATACCACCAAACTGGTGCGGGGATAATGAATATTTTCGGGGTTGATTTGCGCAGCAATCTGTTGGGCAGTCAATCGTCCACGATTGCCGTTTAACAAACGTACCGAAGCGGCCGAATTGAAGGCTATACCGCCGCCTTCGTAACGGTACACGTGTGCGGTTTCATCAGCAATTACTTCATCTAAGGGCTGGGTAAAACATTTAATGGCAATCTGGTTGGTCATGGTGCCTGATGGGCAAAATATACCGGCCTGCATACCAAACATCGCGGCAAGCTTACTCTCTAGAGCATTTACCGTTTCGTCTTCGCCATATACATCATCGCCCACCGGGGCGCTCCACATGGCTTCGAGCATTCCCGGCGTGGGTTTGGTTACCGTATCACTGCGTAAATCAACTATCATGTTTTTTTATTATGCTTCTAAATTATTCTTTTTAGGCTAAAGATTATTCATATCATCAGGAATAATTATACGAATTCATGTATTATTGTGCCCTAAACCCTGGCGATGCCAGGGAAATAAACTTCAAGTGTATTTTGTACACATAAATTACTATTTTTAGGGCCTAATCTAAAAACCAATTATGATTATTATTGCCGACGGAGGATCTACCAAAACCAACTGGTGCTTAGTTAATGAAGGCCATCAGAAGATTTACTTCAATACCGAAGGGTACAATCCTTACTTTTCTGACACCCAATATATTGTTAATTCTTTAAGAAGCAGCCTTCCGGCTGATTTGGATTTGAGCCAGATTACCGAACTATATTATTATGGTGCGGGCTGTTCTGTTGGCGAAAAAACTGCCATTGTGGTTAAAGCGATGGAAACCGTTTTTACAGCGGCTAAAGTTGAAGTTGGGCATGATTTACTGGCTGCGGCCCGTGCTTTGCTGGGCATTGATGCCGGCTTTGCGGCTATTTTAGGTACCGGTACTAATTCTTGCTTGTACAATGGTGAAGAAATTACACACAATGTAGATTCGCTGGGTTATTTTTTAGGCGATGAAGGCAGTGGTTCTTTCATTGGTAAGCGTTTGCTACGTGATTATATGCGTGGTTTTATGCCGGGCAACCTGGGCGAAGTTTTTCTGGAAACTTATGGCCTAAGCAACGAGGCTATTTTAGATAATTTATACAATAAACCTTTGCCTAACCGCTTTTGCGCCAGCTTTAGCAAATTTATTTACGACCACAATAATTATGTGGAGTATACCCGCGATGTGGTGGGTGAAGCTTTCAGGGCTTTTTTCAAAAACATTGTGAGCCGCTACCCCGATTACCAAAATTATAAACTGAACTGCATTGGTTCTGTGGGTTATAATTTCAGAGATATTTTGGGCGAAGTAGCCCGCGAATATGGCATGGAAGTGGGTAAAATTAACCGCTCACCGATAGACGACCTGGTTCATTATCACCTTGAACTGGCTCCTTCGGGCAAATAATTAAAATATTCCGTGTAAAGAGGCACCCGGTTTGGCTAAACGTTCTATGCGTTTTTCTACATCTGGGTCTTTAACCAGTGCAGGTGCATGGTGCGGTTTGATGCGGGCATCAATTAATAACGGGCCTCCACATACCCAGTGTTTATTCTCGAAATAGGCATTTACGCCATGTATATCGTGTGACGGATTGCTGCGGGTAAAGGTTACCCATACAAAATTATTGACCGTTTGGGCGGTAAAGCCGGCATCATCACACAGGATAATCATCGGTAAGCCTTCCAAGTTTTGGCTTTTGAGATGTTCGTTTAGGATATTGATTTCTTCTGCGGTGGCTGAGCTGTCGCGGTATTTGGGACTTTCTACCGCTAAAATTCCCGGCATCACCATTTTGCAATTTTCAAATCCACGGGGCAGGCTAAAGTTGGCCGGCAGTTCGCTCCATAATTCTCTTTTTTTATCGCCGACAACTGCAAATACTACTTTAGAGCCGGCATTTAAATCAGAGCCGCTATAATCGAGGGTGTCTATGGTGGTTTTGGTGTGGAAATGAATATCGCGGCTCAAATCCAGACGCTCTAATACGTGGCGCATAAAGGCCGAAATATCGTGGATATCTAAATCGGGGCGGTCTTCTTTGGCACAAATAAACAGGTATTTGGCCAGGCTGAGCTGGTTTTTACCTAAAATATGGTTGGCAATGGTGAGTATTTCCTGCGGTTTGCGCTCTTTGAGGTATGGGGTATAGCGTTCGCTGCCCATGGCAAATAAAAGCGGATGCACTCCGGCGGCGTCTACTGCGTTTACGGCATGTAAACCGGGTATTTCTTGCGGAATGGCGGCTCCGGTAATGTCGTGTATCAGATCGCCAAAGCTGGTATCTTCTTGCGGTGGGCGGCCCACTACGGTAAAACTCCAGATGGGGTTTTTACGGTGGTACACCTTGCGCACTTTCATTAATGGGAAAGGATGCTTGAGGCTATAATAACCCAAATGGTCGCCAAAAGGACCTTCGGGTTTATTTTCCTGGGGTTCTACGGTGCCGGTAATTACAAAGTCGGCATCGGCCGAAAGGCAAAAGCCTTCGTCATCATAAAAATATCTAAAACGGCGGTTGTTGAGGGCGCCGGCAAAAGTCATTTCAGAGAGGCCTTCGGGCAGGGGCATTACGGCGGCCAGCGGATGTGCGGGCGGGCCACCTACAAAAATGCTGACTTTTAGTGGCTTGCCCAAGGCATTGGCCTTGGTTTGGTGTACGCCAATACCGCGGTGCAATTGGTAATGCAGGCCTATTTCTTGGTTGGCTATATAATCGTTTCCGCCCAGCTGTATGCGGTACATGCCCAAATTGGCGGCCATAATACCTGGCCGGTCTGCATCTTCGGTATATACCTGGGGCATGGTTACAAAGGGACCACCATCCATAGGCCAGTTGACGATTTGCGGAATATCCGATATCTGGCATTCGCCAAATTTGATGGCTGCCCCCAAACTGTTTTTCATGGGCAGGGCCGAAAATGCGGTTAATGCCGCAGGCGCATATTTGAACGGATTTTTTAAGGCATTAAGGGGTTCTGATTTGAGATCAACCAGCAGTTTAATTTTCTCCAGCGTATCTCTAAACAGAAATTTTGAACGATCCAAAGTGCCGAACAAATTGGATACGGCCGGAAAGCGTGATCCTTTGATGTTTTCGAAGAGCAAGGCAGGGCCCTGGTTCTCGTACACCCGCAAATGGATTGCGGCCATTTCGAGGTATGGGTCTACTTCTTCCTTTATTCGGACTAAATGTCCGTGTTTTTCTAAATCGTGTACGGCGGCGGTTAAACTTTTGTATCCCATTGCTGCGCTAAATTCCTGATTTTATTTGAAATGTGGAGGGGGTTGTGAGAAATTGATTTTGGGATGATTTTTTGTTGAGTATTGAGTAGTGAGTACAGCGTATTGAGATGGGTTGGTTGAT
>CAZFAE010000013.1:0-1366 GCA_964516035.1 uncultured Sphingobacterium sp. | reverse complement strand
AGAGAAATCTCTGATGTAATTCTTGCTTCACACATAGATTGATGAGAAAAGAGAAAACCCATAAAGCATACCCTAACAATTAGAAAACCAGAAACCCCTGCCCTTTTACACCCGCTAGTCCCGCTATTGTTCATAGCCCTTGTGGGCTATTAAACGCTATCGGGTTTAGATACCACGGTATTTTGCTTTCAACATCCTGTCACCCTGAGCGCCAGTCGAAGGGTCTTTCTTTTTGTCATTCAGGGCGTAGCGAAGGATCTACACGAGCATTTTTTACAGCATTTCGAATACTGCCTCTCATCTTGAGCTTGATAGCATTGGAGGAGATAAGGAATTAGCACAATTAAAGTTATAATTTGATCAGTGATATAACGTTAAATTCAAACTAACGGATCACGATGAACTTTAAGCAAACATATAATCTTGAAGATATTGATAAAACACTAACTGAGTTTATGGCGTACTTACAATCGAAACGCTACAGTAATAACACCATCAAAACTTATAAAGAAGCATTAGTTACCTTTTTAAAATTCACAAAAAAGCCTATTTTAGAAATATCTAATAGAGATATTGTTTATTTCAATACGCATTATATTCTCAGGAACAATTATTCCGCATCTTTTCAAAATCAGGTGGTTAATGCGATAAAGTTATTTTTTAACACCGTTGGGGTACACCAAGTTATTATTGAAAAAATACATAGGCCGAGAACTGAGAAAAAATTGCCCAATGTTTTAAGTAAAGCCGAGGTGAAAAAAATTTTGGACCACGCTGCAAATTTAAAGCATAAAGCGATGTTGAGTTTAATTTATGCTTGTGGTTTGAGAAGGTCTGAAATGCTGAACTTGACTTTTTCGGCTATTTTATCGGACAGGAACTTGTTATTGATTCGTCAATCAAAGGGCAAGAAAGATCGAATTGTTCCGTTGAGTGATTTAATGATTGATTTATTAAGAACTTATTACAAAAAATATGTTCCGAAAATATGGCTCTTTGAGGGGCAATTACCTGGAGAAAAATATTCGGAAAGAAGTTTAGAGGAAGTGCTGAAAAAAGCAGTTCGCCTGGCTGGAATTCAAAAGCCGGTAACCTTACATTGGCTCCGGCATAGCTTTGCTACGCATCTTTTGGAACGGGGCACAGATTTACGCTATATTCAAGAATTATTGGGACATAAGAGCAGTAAAACCACTGAGATTTATACACATGTAAGTGTTCAAAGCATTCAGAAAATTGTGTCTCCTTTTGATGACCTATAATGACAATAAATTTTGTTGGTTGTTGAATATTATGAGTATATACTACTAAATTTATAGGTATATACGCTATAAAGTTTTAATGAGTTGAGGGTATAAACAAGTTA
>CAZFAE010000012.1:32141-44348 GCA_964516035.1 uncultured Sphingobacterium sp. | reverse complement strand
TCAATACTCAATACTCAATACTCAATACTCAATACTCAATACTCAATACTCAATACTCAAAGTATGACTTTAGAAATTTTAACACCAGACAAATTAGTATTCCAGGGAGAGGTAACTTCGGTTACTGTTCCGGGTACTTCGGGTTCTTTTGAAGTATTGAAAGACCACGCTCCAATTATTTCTAACCTGGAAGATGGTAAAGTAATTGTTCGTGAAGCTAACCGTACCGAAAGTACCTTTACTATTAAGGGTGGTGTGGTTGAAGTATTAAACAATAAAGTAATTGTATTGGCTGAAGGATTAATAGATTAATTTTTCAAGAGCATTCCTATTAAAAAGCCTCGTTCCTATCAACCGGAACGAGGCTTTTTTGTATAGACCATATGATTTGATTAATATTAAAAACGATAAGCTAATCTAATAATTTAAACGGCAGGCTCTTGCTGACTCAGGCAATGGAAACTACCCAATCCCCAAATAATTTCGGTAGAATCTATGCCTACCACTTCCCTTTCTGGGAAACAATTTTGGATAATTTGTAACGCAATTTCATCTTTAGCACAGCGAAAAGTGGGCACAATTACTGATTTATTGGCAATGTAGAAGTTGGCATACGAAGCAGGTAAACGCTGATCGTCGAACACCACAGCATCTGGCATAGGCAATTCAATAATGTTTAAAGGTTTACCATTGAGTAAACGCATTTCTTTTAATTGCTTTAAATTATGCTGTAAGATATGATAGTTTTCATCTTCTGGATTATCTTCTACCACTGTAAGCACGGTATCTTCATTTACAAACCGAACGGTATCGTCAATATGACCATCGGTATCGTCGCCCACCACGCCTTCATCTACCCAAAGTATTTGATCAACTCCATAAAAATCCATCAGGTATTCTTCAATTTGAGATTGATTAAGATGCGGATTCCGGTTTGGGTTTAATAAACAAGCGGTAGAAGTTAATAAAGCACCTTTACCATTAAATTCAACAGAGCCGCCTTCCATCACAATACCGGGATGGAAAACTGGGATATTAAATTGTTTGCCAATTAAAGTGGGGATTACATCGTCCAGATCAAAAGGAGGGTATTTTCCTCCCCAGGCATTATAGTCCCAATCAACAATTACTTTTTTCTGCTCTGCTGCATCCGGATTAATTAGAAAAGCCGGACCATGATCGCGGCACCAGGCATCGTTGCTTGGGTGAAAATAAAATTCTACCTGGTTTAAATCTGCACCTGCATTTTTAATACACTGTAATGCAAAATCCTTCATCGCCTCATCGGCTACATTTATGCGCACTTTTTCACTCTCGGCCAATATTTTAATGAATTGGGCATAATAAGGATAAATAGCATCCAGTTTTCCGGGCCAGCTTGCTTCTTTATGAGGCCAGCTTAACCAAGTAGCTACATGCGGTTCAAATTCTGCCGGAAAGCGGTAGCCGAGTTGTTTGGGAGTTAGAGAGACCGAAAGACCGGAAGACGGAGAGTTCATAATTTTTATAATATGCTGTGTGCAAAAATAGCTTAGAATAATGATGATTCTAAATTATTTCAAAGTATTACGTAAGCCATTGATCATCAATAATATTTCTTCGCACATTTTATAAATTTTATCGAAATCAGATGCATTGATATAACCTCTATTTTTGGCTAAATAAATACAACAAACCACTTCAATATTAGAACGAAGAGAGTAAGAAAGAAATCTGGAAAATTCAGGGTTAGTCTGCCCGGTTGATCCTTCAGCAATATTTAAAGCAACAGAATCTGCCGCTCTTTTGATCTGAGAAGTTAAAATATAAACTTCTTCTTTCGGAAAAGAACGGGAAAGCTGGTGAATTTCATGAGAAAGCAGCATGGCTTTTTGCCAAACTTTTAGCTGCTCAAATTTAAAAGCCATAGTTAATAGGTTTAAATCTCTAAACGGATTAAACCTGCAATTCTTACTTCCGGACTAAAAACTCTCGGTCTTCCGGACTGTTTAACTAATCTTCGTCAATAAAACGTTTGGTAATCGGTTGATAAGAATCAATTCTTCGGTCTCTTAAAAAAGGCCAATGCGTACGATATTCGTCTGTTTTCTTCAAATCCAGTTCCTGTACATGTACTTCTTCTTGGTCATGCGAGGCTTTATAAAGCAAGGTTCCGAATGGATTACTTACAAATGAGCCGCCCCAGAATTTCATGGCACCGGCTTGTTCAAAACCTACCCGGTTTACGCTTACTACGTGTACCCCATTGGCTACTGCATGGCTGCGCTGCATGGTTTGCCAGGCAGTATATTGTTCGGTGTTGGTGGCTTCGTCTTGCGAAGTTGCCCAGCCAATAGCGGTTGGATAAAATAAAATATCAGCCCCCATTAAAGCAGTAATACGTGCTGCTTCTGGATACCATTGATCCCAGCAAATGAGTACGCCAATGTTGGCAAATTTGGTTTTGAAAGTTTTATAGCCTAAATCGCCGGGCGTAAAATAGAATTTTTCGTAATAAGCCGGATCATCCGGGATATGCATTTTACGGTATTTGCCCAAATAGGTGCCATCGGCATCTAAAACAGCGGTGGTGTTGTGGTAAAGCCCTTGCGTACGTTTTTCGAATAAGGAGGCGATAATTACCACACCCAATTCTTTAGCAACAGCACTCAAACTTTCGGTTGAAGGACCCGGAATAGCTTCGGCTAACAAAAAATTGTCGTAATTCTCTTCATCGCAGAAATACAATGAAGTAAAAAGCTCTTGCAAACACACGATTTGAGCCCCTTTGGCAGCCGCTTCTCTTGTTTTTACTATCGCTTTGCGCAAATTTTCTTCCTTGCTTGCAGTGCAAGTCATTTGTACTAAACCAATATTTACGGTATTCATGCTGCAAAAGTAATTATTTAATAAAATTTTAGTGAGGTCTTCTCTGAGTTTTATTTAAACTAAGGCCCTTGGTTAGCCATTCATTTAAAATATTATCAGAATCCGTAGCGATATTTATAGGTATTGAAATTTTGTAAAACTTCTTCGGTACTCAGGGCCCTGTTATGAATAGACATATTGGCTATATGGCCCTGAAAACCTGTTAAAGTCCGGGGATCGCCCATGAACAATACAGAATTGCTGGAATAATAGGTACGGCTTACGCCGGTTTGCACCGGGCCATCGGCTACCCCATTTACATAAAATTGCATATTACCTCCATTGGTTAAAGTAAAGCCCACGTAATACCAGGTATTAGTACTAAAGCTGGTACTTCCATACATATCGAAATTGCTTGTGGTGTATAAATTTTGCCGGTAATTTGAGCCATTCCATTTAATCGCATAATGAAAATCTGTTGAACCTCCGGCACCAGCAGTATTTGCAAACCACTTGGTAAGTAAAATATTCCAAGGATTTTTGAAAGTACTGGGATGAATCCACATGAACATGCTCATGCTACCAGTAGGGAAATTGGTAGGATTGGCACCAAAATTTACATAATCTTGTTCTCCATCAAAGTAAAAGTTACCATTATTTGCCCCAAAATAAGTTACATTCCCCCCAATAGCACCATTGGCATTGCCCTGCAAATCAAACCAAGTAGTACTACTTTGAGGATATGAAGCAACATTTCCAGCATCTAAAGCCATTACCAGGCCATTGGGCACCAACTCGTAAGCACTTAACTCTTCTACATCCTGATACCAAACACTGGCCGAAGTTTCGGATGGTTTTTGCCAAAATAGTTGAAATACTTCACCTCCGGCACCTTCCATAAATCGGGCCCTAAGGCTGTATTTTGTGCCGGCTATTAGAGTAATGGTTCCGGTATGCGTTCCTATTGTCGAGGCTCCATGGGGCCCGTAATGATTTACTACATTGGTATTGTTAATGTATAGATCTACGGCATCATCGCCCTCAACACTAAACTTATAGGTTCCGGTTTGTTTGGGAATGAAGTACCCGGAAACCACCAGGGTAAACCCATCGCCAGAATAGCCAGAGTAAGGCGTAGTTGTGCCAATAGCCGTATACAAATTGACAGAACCATTAAAATTGATCACATTTACAGCGTAATTATCAGCGCTATTGAGTGTCCCCACTTTGGGACTTATTTTAACTACTTCGGCCTTTTTAAGGGTATTATAGTTACTTAAATACGAATCGAACTCGGCACTGTTTGCCGGGAAAACACTGGTGGTAGTAGAACTGTAAATACGGTACGTGAGTTTGCCATTACCCAGTCCGCGATTACTCTGTAAAACCGAATAGAAAGGCGCCAAGAACTGAGCTTGCACTGTTAAGCAAAGAAAAAAAAAGATAGAAAAAATTAAAGCTTTAAGTTTCATAAAAGCAATTGGGGTAATGCCTTGTTCAATGTTCAAATTTATTAAAGAAATCTGTATTTTAGTTAGTGTTTGTATTACATCTAATACAGACCTGGCTTAATCGGTTAAAAAACTGAGTAAATGGGCGCTGATGGAATATTAATATTCAACTAATTTTTTATCATTATGGAGATGATCACGGTGGCATCAAAAATAAATGCACCTTTAAATAAGGTCTGGCAATGCTGGACGGAAGCCCAACACGTAGAAAAATGGAATTTTGCCAGCGATGACTGGCATTGTCCCAAAGCGGCAAACAAATTGGTTATGGGTGGCGAATTCCATTATGAAATGGCTGCCAAAGACGGTTCGGCCAATTTCGATTTCTGGGGTACTTACACAAGCATCGAAACAGAAAAATTAATAGAAATTGTATTGGGCGATGAGCGAAAAATGGCTGTTTCTTTTGAATTTAAAGATGGTGTAACTACCGTGACAGAAACTTTTGAACCGGAAAATATAAATTCCATAGAACTTCAAAAAACCGGCTGGCAGGCTATATTGGATAATTTTAAGCAATACGTGGAAAATTATAAGTCATAAAAAAAGGTGATCTATTTCTAGACCACCTTCTGTATTAATTTGCTCAGCTAAGTATTAAGCCAGATCAAAACGATCAAGGTTCATTACCTTAGTCCAGGCTGCAACAAAATCTTGTGCAAACTTCTCTTTCGAATCGGCAGAGGCATACACTTCTGCCAATGCACGTAACTGAGAATTTGAACCGAAAATCAAATCGAAACGGGTACCTGTCCATTTGATATCTCCTGTTGAACGATCACGTGCTACAAATTCATGCTGAGAACCATTGCTGGCTTCCCACTTGATGCCCATATCCAGAATATTTACAAAGAAATCATTTGTTAACGTTTCCGGATTTTTAGTGAATACACCATGCTGGCTGCCAAAGTTATTGGCACCCAATACACGCATTCCGGCAAGTAAAACGGTCATTTCCGGAGCAGTTAAGGTTAATAAATGCGCTTTATCTAACAATAATTCTTCTCCCGGAATACGCTGATCTGCAGCAATATAGTTACGGAATCCGTCAGCTTTTGGCTCCAAGAATGCTACAGATTCTACATCTGTTTGTTCTTGGGTAGCATCTGTACGGCCTGGCGTAAATGGAACAGTTACGTTATGACCGGCTTTTTTAGCTGCAGCTTCTACCGCAGCAGAGCCAGCTAAAACAATCAGATCGGCCATAGAAACTTTTTTACCGCCACTTGCCTGACTGTTGAATGTTTGCTGAATACCTTCTAAAGTACTTAATACGCTAGCTAATTTAGCCGGCTGGTTAACTTCCCAATTTTTTTGAGGAGCTAAACGGATGCGGGCGCCATTGGCACCACCACGTTTATCGCTGCCACGAAAAGTAGAAGCAGAAGCCCAGGAGGTATTTACCAATTGAGAAATTGATAACCCTGAATTTAATATTTGTGTTTTTAATGCAGCGATATCGGCTGTATCGATTAATTTAAAATCAACTGCAGGAATTGGATCTTGCCAAATCAGCGTTTCTGTTGGCACTTCTTTACCTAAATAACGGGAAAGAGGGCCCATATCGCGGTGAGTTAATTTGAACCAGGCTTTAGCAAATACATCGGCAAATTCAGCCGGATTTTCGTGGAAACGCTTAGAAATTTTTTCGTAAGCCGGGTCCATTCTCAAAGCCATATCAGCGGTTGTCATCATTGGCGCATGCTTTTTCGACGGATCGTGTGCATCTGGCACATTTACGCCGGCACCATCTTTTGGCGCCCATTGCTGTGCTCCTGCCGGGCTTTTTGTCAATTCCCATTCGTAACCAAACAAAGTATCGAAATAACTATTATCCCACTCAATTGGCGTTGGCGTCCAGGCTCCTTCAATACCACTGGTGGTGGTATGCACCCCTTTACCGGTTCCAAAGCTGTTTATCCAACCAAAACCTTGCTCCTCAATGCCTGCACCTTCTGGCTCAACACCAACTAAGGCTGGATCTCCAGCACCGTGAGATTTACCAAATGTGTGTCCACCGGCCACTAAAGCAACGGTTTCTTCATCATTCATAGCCATACGGGCAAAGGTTTCGCGAATATCAATGGCAGAAGCCAATGGATCTGGATTACCGTTAGGGCCTTCTGGGTTTACATAAATTAAACCCATTTGAACAGCACCCAAAGGATTTTCCAATTGGCGGTTGCCGGTATAACGCTTATCGCCTAACCATTCTGTTTCTGGTCCCCAATAAACATCTCCTTCTGGTTCCCAAACATCTTCTCTACCACCGGCAAAACCGAAAGTTTCAAAGCCCATTGATTCTAAGGCGCAATTTCCGGTCAGGATCATTAAATCTGCCCAAGAAATTTTACGTCCGTATTTTTGTTTAATTGGCCAAAGTAAACGGCGTGCTTTATCTAAGTTACCGTTGTCTGGCCAGCTATTTAATGGTGCAAAACGCAAAGTTCCGGCTGCAGCACCACCACGACCATCGGTTACGCGGTAAGTACCGGCACTGTGCCAGGCCATGCGGATAAAGAAAGGTCCGTAATGACCGTAATCTGCTGGCCACCAGTCTTGAGAATCGGTCATCAAGGCAAACAAATCTTTCTTTAAAGCATCTAAATCGAGGCTTTTAAATTCTTTTGCATAATCAAATTCTTCTCCAAAAGGACTGATTAATGGAGAATTTTGATTTAAGATTTTCAGATTCAGCTGATTAGGCCACCAATCTCCATTGGATAGCGCACCGGCTTTGGTGTGTCTTTGGGTGTCTTGTCCGTACCCAAAAGGGCACTTCGCTTCGGTATTATTTTCCATATCTTATAATTTGCTGTGCTTCAAACGGCAAATTTAAGAGATAATTCGGTATAACATTTAATTATACCCGCTATTTAATTTTATGAAAAACAGATGACAGGTTAGGGCTTTACGGGCTTTCATTTAAGCAAAAAGCCATCCTTTCAGATGGCTTTTGAGAATTGAGTTCAAGAAAGTTTGATTAGCTTTCTATTTAAAATTGAAAAGCAATGGCAAAATAAACACGACTATTGCTGTCCAAATAGCATAAATTGGGATAAATAGGGCTATTACCTCTCCTACTTTTTGAATTTCTGTTTTCCCTTTGGCTACCAAACTTAATTTGTAAGCCACCAAAATGAGGTTAATAAAGATGAGCAAATTGGCTCCTAAAACCGCTATTCTGTTTGGCGTAAATCCAAATTCAGCTAGCCGAAAAGCAATCGCTGAAAGCGCAAAACCATTTAAAATAATGGTTAATACAGATAAGCCGAATAGCAATAGCAGGCTGAATTTTTGAACAGCGCCTTTGGTGGCTTCGCTAACTGAGAAAAGAATGAGGGCCATTACTCCAATTAATAGGGCATTAAATACGATCAGAAATTCGCGATCGTTGTACAGGTTTTTACCAGTGTAGATGAGGGTGCTGAGGAAAATTAGCAAGGTGATAAAAACCAGTGGCGTAAATATTTTGGCAATTAATGGAGATATTTTATTGACTAATTGCGGATTGTTTTGCACTAAATAAGCTGCCAAAATAGGAACGGCCGGTGCGCCCCACACGATCACATTGCGGGCATAAAACTCTTCGATGTTTAATCCAATTAATTTAAATAAACCAATGGTTAATCCGGTGAACAAGCCTCCAGAAAGCACCATGATGGCGGTCATCACTAAAAAATCGCCGTTAAAACGCAGAAAATCTATTTTTTTCTGTGTGGGGTTTAAATTCCCTCCCACAAAAGTGTAACCTGAAATTGTCCATAAAAAGAGGGGTAAATGGATACAGGCCAGGATAATAGAATCGCTATTGAGCTTGTTGGGCAAAAAGTTAATGTATGCCACTGAAGCCAGAACCGCTAGTGTCGGGAATATCAATTTATTGATTTCCAGTTTTTGTCTCCAGGCAAAATAGGCGATTAGCATGGGCAATACTATAAAACTGATATTGCGAGAGAAAAAGAAATCTTCTTTGATGCCGGTAAATTGCGGTATTTGTGCAATCAGACCAGCAATAAAAATGGTCGAGAGTACAAAGAGTAGATCGTTTTTTTGACCCCAATCCATTCCTTCCTGCTGGTAATTTAAGCGTTCGTTCCAGATTTGTGCAGTTGCATATTGTTTGATATCCGGATAGCTGGAATTAAAGGCCTGCTCAAATTCGGATTTATTTTTCCGGTACAGCTTTTCGAGATGAACAGGATGATTGATGTTTTGGATGATCTCTGATTTCAGATCAGCTGATCCATTCTCCGATTGAGATTTGACTGTTGTTTCCATATTAATTTTTCGTCTTATTAGATATTCTTAGAGATGTATTTTTCACAGTTTTTGTCGTCTCTAAATATTAGAGCTTATCAATCATGTCTCCCAAATCACTTACGCCAAAGGTGAACAGAAATAAGACTATTCCTAAAATCATTTTGACTAAAGACGGAATCGAGAAACCCAATCTGTTATTAAAAAAGGTGTTTGCCGGAGGCAGGTAAACCAAAGATATGAGCAGGTAAGCTGTCCCGGGAACGGGATGCACCAAAAACAGATTCAATATGCCTACCACAATAACCGCTATAAAAAATAGCCAGTTGATTAGTGTCAATGTTGTGTTGTTTTCTTGCATGATATTATAGTTTAGCTTCCTGCAATTGGTGAGCCAAAAATACCTACTGCCAATTCTGCCCAAAGCAGGAATAGTCCAAGCAAGATTATTGCAATAAGTGCAATTCGGGAGTTCATATTCTTCACTTTTCTTATGGCTAATTCAATAATCAAACCGGTTCCGAGTAGCAATACACCGACTAGCACAAAATCAAATGGAGACCAGTCCACTTCTGCTGTAAACTGCATGGCTATAAATGGAATAAGTAATAAGCATGCTACTGCGATCACAATGCCGATCAATCTTTTGTTTTTCGTAATCATCATTTTTCTGTTTTAATATTTGTTTATAGTCTGTTTGTTTATTTTAAAAATCGTTTAACATCAATGCTATTTTATCGAATAATTCGCCTACGCCCAGGGCTGCCCACAGGATAAACAAAGCCAGGAGAATTTTCATAATCCGCATTCCCGTTTGGGGAATAGACAAACCGGTTACCTTTTTCAGTATGGTGTTTACCGGAAGAAAATAAGCCAAAGAAAGCAGGATAATAAAAACGCCAAAACCGGCGGGTTGCCCCCAAAAGGTATTTACTATGCCAATGGCAAAAGCTAGGGTGCCAAATAACCAGCTGATGATGTTTAAGGCAGCAGAACCGTCGTTTTTTGTGATTTTGTTTTGAGTTTTATTTTGATGCTCCATGGGTTTATCTGTTTAATTTGAATAAATATGTTTTTGTTAGCAGACTTGTTGATTTTATGGTTAAAGTACTTTGAAATACAAAGTATAGGTATAAAAAAATATTAATGATCTTTTCTATTGTTTAAAATCAATTGTTCTAAGGCGTTTAAATGATTTTTGAATGCTTGGCGGCCCATATCGCTTGCCTGATAAGTGGTTTGCGGTTTACGCCCTACAAATTGCTTCTCTACCTGCAAATACGCTATAGCTTCTAAAGAACGAAGGTGACTGGCCAGATTACCGTCTGTAAGCTGCAAGGTATCTTTAAGCGTGCTAAAATCTACGCTGTCATTCACCATCAGCACCGACATGATGCCCAGGCGCACCCTGCTTTCAAAGGCCTTGTTGATATTTTCTAAATAATCTTTCACGGCTCTGTTAGCGTTCGTATTTAAAATATACCAGTGTTCCGTACACGATATGCAGCAGGCCAAAACCTATTGTCCAGGCTAGTAAACCATAGCCTACAAAATAGCTGGCCAATAATCCCAATACAATTTCCAAAATACCCAAATAGCGAATATCGCTCAAGGTATATTTGCTGGCATTTAATAAAGCTAAACCATAAAAAATTAGCATTACAGGTGCCACCAAGAATAATAAGTTATGATAGATGAGTATTGCAGAAAATACACCACCGGCGGCTAATGGGATAAACAGGTTAACCAGCATTCGCTCCGTTTTAGTATCCCAAACTGGGTGACTATTTTTTTTGGCGTTGCGGGCTGTAAAATAAGTAGCAGAACACAATGCCAGTATTAAAACCAATACCGCTACCGCGATGATGAAAAAGATGGCTTCATTGCTTAAATCCTGACCCAGGCTTTGGCTATAATTGATATCATGTTTTAATAGATACCATTTGATAATGCCCGCTCCTATTAATGCAGATATTCCGGCTGCAATACCAGAAAGGCCGCTTAAAGAAATAAATCGCGAAGAACGATCCATAATATTACGGATCTCGTGCAGGGTGGATAACTGATCTTGTTCTTGATTCATATTAAAAGTACTTTGTAATTCAAAGTTATAGATAAATATCTATTCGGCAAATTAATTTGAATTTTTTATTTGACGAGGAATTTAAAGATGAAAAAGAAAATGTTTCTATCTGAATTTTGCTATTAGCGGGGCTAAACAGCTACTCTACCTAGCTTTTCAATTAAGGCGACAATCTTTTGAGTTTGTAAATCTTCGGTGCTTTCTCCACAAATACTACCCAAAACTGCTTGCTGCTCTGCGGAATCTAAGCTGTTAAAAGCATTCAATACTTCTGCATCAGCTAAACATTCCAATATTTGGGATTCGGTTAACGTTTGGCGAGGTGTATCTATATAAAGACTTACCAAAACCGTATCGCCAGCATTTTTTTGTATCGCTTTTCTAATGGTCCCATTTAAGGATAGCCATTTATCTGAATTTTTAACCGGAGCTAAATTTTTAGATTCGATCGGATAATTATCTATTGTACCCGAAACTTTCAAGAAGCCCCATCTGGCTTTAATATTTTTAGTGTTGGGAATAATGAGATGATAAGTCCAGGCGCCTTTACCCGGTTGGTATTGTATCTGAAGCGTTTGATCTTTTATTAGATAATCCATTGTTTGGTTCTTTTATAATCCTCAATCCCGCTTAATTTGTTTGACCATTTTCAAGCAAAGCGAAATTCGAGGCAGAAAAAAAGGCTCATAGGAATATAAACCTTTTAAATTTCATTAATTTTCCTGTTTACTGTTTCCCGATTTCGGGATACTCTTCTTCTATACTTTTTAATAACTCGGTCCCCGCTTCAAAGGCGAATTTGAAATAGTCCTCTTGTGTTCCATTTCGGATGGCACTTAGCTCTAAAATAGTATTTAAATATTTTTGCTTATCAAATGGCTTAATGATAATATGATCTGGTAAAAAAGTCTGGGAAAACTGGAGATGAATTTTAGAATTATTACAATAGACATCTGACCCCGAAATTGTTTTCCCTTTTTCTGTATTTAAATATTCAATTGCAGGACTATATGATTTATAGACATCAAATGGAACTAAGCGAAGATCATCTGCATACTTATCCATAAAATTATTCAGCCTAGTATTTCTTTCCTCCATCGCTTTTAACCATAGGGTGTACTGTTCTATGTTAGATCTTAATTTTTCATGTGTTATGTTTTTTAACAGGCCGGTGTATTTTAATTGTTCTAAAGCAATGCAACTAGATTCAAATATGCCGTGTCGGTATAGAATCAAATCATGAAGCAAATAAAAAGATTGTTTATTTTGTTCTAATTGATCTTTTTTTATAAAATATGTGATAAAGGCAGTCACAGAGTCTAACTGCTCATTGTTCTTTCGCAAACCATTTAACATAGCAGTATCCTGCTTTAATTCCTGGTGCAGCTGAAACAGCACACGCTCTCCTTGGTGGGCTATAATTTGCTCTTCCCTGATATTTTCTGCTAAAAAACCTAGGCTAACTGCCAGAAAAAGCATTAGGAATTCGGAAATGTATTCTTTCCA
>CAZFAE010000012.1:11014-32041 GCA_964516035.1 uncultured Sphingobacterium sp. | reverse complement strand
AACCTAGGCTAACTGCCAGAAAAAGCATTAGGAATTCGGAAATGTATTCTTTCCATTTTTTGGGTTTATGCGAATGATGATGTACTTCCATGGTGTTTATTTTGTCAAAAAATATAAATATAGATCATAAAACCATTAGCGGTTTTTACAATTTCTTACTATCTATTCAATACATCTCTGTATTAAATTTCGCAAAGCATCGGCGTAGCATATATTTTAATCATGAACTACCTTATTATATGTCGGGACTTTTTAAAATTCTCCCTTTTCTAATACTGATAATAATTGCTGATTTGTTTTATAAAACCTGTTCAAAAGGTATAAGTAATAGTCGCAACGCATTTCAAATTTATTGGTATGTATTCTAAAACTAGGGTTAAGAATTGCGGCAACATAATCAGGGTTATTCTTAAAATCTTCCAATATTTGCTGTTTATTTAACTTAGCATATTTTCTAGAAACCTCAGATTTAAGTATGTTAACAACTTGCATATCTGAACGGATATATTCAATTATATCTACATCTAAGTTTCTATTATTATCTAATAACTTAACACCCAGCTCCTCATAATATTCTGCTATCAATTGTTTGATTTTTGGCGAAGCAATTACACTTAAGCTTCCTGTGGCGATCGTGTTTTTGTATGCCGCATTATTTGAAAAAAAACTATTACCAACTTCAAGTGCATCAAATTGATTAGTGATGTAATTGATATAATCAGACTTTGAAAGTTCATTATTGCTGTACTGATAAGAAGCAAATTTCATTTCCTCAAAGGCTTTAATAGCTTGAGTATATTCTAGAATCCTCTCCTTTAATTGCACCGAATCTCTTTTTAAGTCCTGCACCATTGCGTGTAAGTTCTGGTTTTTCCTTTCCACAATAACCTGATGTTCTCTTACATTTTCTGCAAAAAAGCCTAACGTAACCGCAGCAAATAGCATGAGAAATTCAGTGATATATTCTTTCCAGTTTTTGGGTTTATGTGGGTGGTGGTGTACTTCCATGATTTTAAATTATGACTGAAAGTAATCAAATGTTTGGAGTTTAAACATTTAGTTTATCCTATTAATTTAAAAAATCAGATTCAAAGAGCTTTTTACTAAAATCAATCCTAGCAAAATTTCAACCGAACAAACTAAAAAGAAAATTGGCACGTTAGTATAGATTAATTACACCCTAAGTAAGGGGCCAAGAAAAAACATGGAGCCAGACCCATGAAAGATGATTTTCATAAGCAATAAAAAAAAGATATGAACAATAATGATAATCTATTAGTAGAATTAGATGAAGAATTTGAATATGGCGTACCCTATGGCGAAGAGTTTAGCCATGCGATCTCTCCAAGAGTCAAACAGTTTTTATTTGAATTTTATGGTGATCCATTTTTAGACATTGAACCTAAAACTTACAAAAAAATCGGGGTCTTAATAAAGAAACGCCTCTTTTCACTTGGTGAAGACATCCCTGATATTCTATACCGAAACAGAACAATTAGGAATATGGATGAATTTGACAGAGCCTTTGCCAGTTTTATTCCTACAAACGAGCCTATTAATTGGCCAACAGTTCAATGCTGGTTTAACAGAGAATTTCCCGATAATGATGATAACGAGGATACTTATTTAGAGGATTCTGATCCCATCGATTTAAATGAGCAAGAAATTCGAGCGAAGGAAATTATTAAAGTGGCAGATGAACTAATTGAAAATATTCGAAATTTCGCATTTTTTACGAAAAGCGGTTATGAAATATTAAATCAGGAAATCCACCAATTTCTTGAAAATAACGCATCATTCGATTTAGCTATTCTTTCAAACGAGGGTTTTGAAGCACTTCAAAAACACATCTATTTATATATTTCTTCCATGTTAGAAGACTTATCTCCCTTAATGCCTGAACGATAATTGACAGCCTCATCCAGTTGTTCGGCATATTTTCAATACGAAGACTATAAACCAATAAAAGCCCCGCATTTCTGCAGGGCTTTTTGCTGCTCTCTTTTCAACTTAACATACAGAATAATGCTATAATTGAGTTTTAGACTCTAAGAAAAATCAACAGAATAACAATTGATGTTATGACAGTAAAAAACTTATGCTTACTTTCATGATTGGCCTTATCTTTTCTGCAAAGTTCCTATCGGTTTTTTGCGCTTATAGGGAAAGTAATTGAATCAAAAAAATCACCAAATTTTATATAACAATAACAAATGGAAGTACATCACCACGGGCATAAACCCAAAAACTGGAAAGAATATATAACGGAATTTCTCATGCTATTTACTGCGGTTACGTTAGGTTTTTTTGCAGAAAACCTTAGAGAGCACCAGGTTATAAACCACCGTATTGAGCAAAATAAAATTGCAATTCTAAAAGATTTAGAAGCAGATTCTGTTGAAATAGCCAGAGTTCTTGCTATAGAAGATACCTGCATAAAAACATTTAATAAGATTAACCATTTATTAAACCTTGCAAAAACCCAAAAAATAAGTCAATCTCAATTGATAGATTCTATTAAAAAAATTCCAAACTTTTATGCAAGAACAACTACACTTTACATGAACAATAGTTCATTTAAAAACATGCAATCGAGTGGTTTACTAAGTTATTTAGAAGAAAGTGAGTTAAAAAACACTTTGGCCAATTACTACGAAGTAGAGTTTAAGGCTGTAGAGGCTGTTAATGAATTTTTTGACCAGATTGGTATAGTTTTCAATAATAATTTACCAATAGGATTGGGAAAAATCATTAGAGAATACCAAAAATTTTCAAAAGATTATGCATTGAATGATCCAGTTGGATATCAAAATTTTATGTTAAGCCTAGATAAAACAAAGGCTATTTTAAAGTCTGATGACTTTATTTATGAAGTGCAAAAATACTACAATTACCTATTTATTTATAGGAAGACCTTAAAAGAAGCTAAGAAAAGCAATGACGCACTAATAAAGATGTTAAAATCAGACCTACATTAAAATTAAATCGGGAAAACCGATTCACGAAAAAAATACAAGAGGTTTATTTGTCATTCAGCCCAATACCAAAACCGAACATTGTGGCTACTAAAGCAAGGTGGAGAATTAAAACTATTTTTTGCCAAATTGGTCTATCATTCCATTTTTGTTCTGGATTGAAAGGATCAAATGCAAGCCCAATACCAAGAGATGCCGCTGCTTCCATATAATCTTTAGAAAAGAATGCTTGAAACAATCCTAAGAGTAAAAATCCGATGTAAAGAAATTTGCTAAATGGTGTTTTCATTTTATTTTAATTTGATTTAATCCAAAACTAAAAATAACCGATTACACGAAATTGTATTTTTAGGACACTATTTTATTTCCCAAACTATTTTGTCGCCATCAACTTTACTCACCACATTAAAAAAATCTTTAGGATTACGGTTGGTGAGTTTTCTGAATTCTTTGATAAAATAAGATTGGTCGAAATAGCCGCCTTCGTAGGTTATATCGGTTAAGGTTTTGAGTTCAGAACTATCCAACTTGGTGGCTAATGTATTTCTAAATCTGCATATTCTTCGATATTCAATTGGACTGCAGCCTATATGTTTTTTGAAATGTCTTTGAAATGTTTTTAGGTTGTAGCCTAATCTTTGTGCAATCTCTGAAATAGATGATTCGTCGGTTACATTATCAAGAATTAACAATGAATCTTCTAACTGGGTAAATGCATGATTTTCTATAAGTTGAGAGAGTAAAAAAGATTCTAAATTAAGTAAGTCATCTTCTCTTAAAAACAAATTCTCTCCAAATTTATTCCAAACCCCATTCAATAATTCTTGAGAAAACCCAGGAGCTATAGCTTGATAATCTTCTCGAAAAAAACGATTTAACCCTAATGGCTTGAAAACAATAGAAATCTCTTGCAATTTTCCGGTGTACTCTATCATTATAGGGCAAGTGTATTTGCCCAATATTTCTATTTTAACTTCTGTGTGGATGCTTTCTAAAATATCAACATGTGCTTTTTGTCTTTGAATAGAAGCCCCCTTAAAAAACGAAAGGCCGGTATTAAAATGTGGAAATGCTAAATACCTGAATTTTGAAGTGGGCATCCCAGTATAAAAGTAAAAGCATTCAATATACTTTTTAAGAATCGGAGAAGATGGCGTAAAAGTCTTTATCACTTCTTGTGGAATGTGTCTCAAAGTTAATCAAAGAAAGACTGAAAGAAACCATCAATATCACACGTTGATTATACAAGAACAAGCCATCATTTCTGATGGCTTGTTCCTTTGGCTACCTTTTCCTCTGAAGATGCAAAATAATGCGAAGATTGAGTTTGTAAGTACCAGGAATTATTTAACAAAACCAGCCTCATCTATCCTAAATAACCACTCTTGGTCGTAACAATCATTGGATACATTGAACGTTTTACAAATTTGTTTAGTTCCCTCAATTTGATATAAATTATCCTCTACTACTGTTATTTTATATCCATAATCGTTCAAAAATTCTCCATAAGTTTTTTGCCAAAGGATTTCTCCTTTGGAACTTACTTTTACTACAAAAACATCGTAATTCCCTTTACCAAAAGAGCTTGTAGAACCTACCACAATATAACTACCATCATTCGTTCTTATAACCTGACCAGCCTTGTCGTAACTGGTTCCTCCGATGATTCGCTTCCATAATATCTTACCCTTAACATCTTTTTTAACAAGTTCTATATCGCATTCATTTTTAGTTCCACAATTAATGGTTGAAACTGAAATGCTAGAATTATCCAAAGAATTAAAAATCAATGATTTCAAATCATTGAAAAATAAGATACTACTTGGAACGATAATAAGCACCATTAACACTTTCCAATTCCTTTTTATTAAAGTTTTACTGTCAACCAAAAGGTTACTAAAGTTGGAGACAACTATTTTGAATTCAAAATTTTTATCGTTTTCACTAAATGAAACTTCATTCAATTTTACATCTAAGGCCGCTCCAATAGCATTGAGTGAATAAATACTTGGGCTTACTTCACTATTCTCAATTCTTTGAATTGTTCTTAACGCAACACCACTCTTTACAGATAGTTCAGACTGGGTAAATCCCTTTGAAATTCGAATTTCTTTGATGTGTTCTCCTATTTTCATTTTACAAATGTACAAGGAATAAACTGCCGCAAAAACGACTTCTTTGCGGCATTTAGGTGACAATTATGACGATTATGGGGTTGAACTTCTCGCAAGTTTACATTAAGGACTTTATTACATTTCTGAAAATAAAGAAAATAAACACCAGTACGCCCACGATGGCTTCGTTTCGGTACTTTTTAAGGAATTGAGCTAACTTATTCATAAAACATAAAAAAGGTTACACTATAAAAGTATAACCTTTTTGTCGTTTTTGCTCCCCAAGCTGGGACTTCCCGAATAGCTCGGGACAGGCTTCCCTATGACACTTTGATTAATCCCGCACCTGCGGGACTCTTAAAAGCTGAGCTAAAATCCCGGTAAAAGCTTCTTCAGTTATCAATTTTTCAATTAATCTTCGGCTTTTTTGTTTTTTTAATAAATTTCTCGATCTGAATGGCCCTTGCTTCTTCATTTCCACATTGATAAATGGCTTTTAGAAGCCAAGGCCGATATTTTGATGTAAATGTAGAATGTGCAGAGTGATTATGTTCCTCGAATCTTCTTTCCACATGATTAGTGTATCCAACATCATAAATATCTGAGCTTGCAGAGTATATGATGTAGATGAAAAACATAAAATGTAGATACAAAAAAAGCCCCGCGGACATGCGGGGCTTTGCTCCCAAGCCTGGACTCGAACCAGGGACCCTCTGATTAACAGTCAGATGCTCTAACCAGCTGAGCTACTTAGGAATATTTTTATTCTAATTATCTAATAACTATAAGCCAAAATCGCTTCGACTCTTTTCAGAAATTTCATCCTCTGATTAATCCCGAATCTTCGGGACTCAACCAGCTGAGCTAATAGGAATTTCTGGTTATGAAACCGTTCGAATGGTTTCTCCCTTTCGGGAATGCAATATTCGGGATTTTAAATTATTAATGCAATATTTGCGAACAAAAAAAATAAAAAAAATATGAGCCTGCTTGTTATTGGAACCGTTGCCTTTGATGCTATTGAAACTCCTTTCGGAAAAACCGACAAAATTGTGGGCGGAGCGGCCACTTATGCCAGTTTAGCCGCATCTTATTTTTATAATAAAGTAAAAATTGTAGCCGTTGTTGGCGATGATTTTCCGGCCGATGACATTGCTTCTTTGCAAAATCATGGCATCAATACCGAAGGTTTACAGATTAAAGCAGGCGAAAAATCATTTTTTTGGTCGGGAAAATACCATAACGACATGAACAGCCGTGATACTTTGGTAACCGATTTGAATGTTTTGGCAGATTTCGATCCGCTTATTCCAGAGTCTTACCAGGATTGCGAATTCCTGCTTTTGGGTAATTTAAGTCCGCAAGTTCAGCAAACCACTATCAAACGCTTAAAAAACCGCCCAAAATTAGTGGTATTAGATACCATGAACTTTTGGATGGATATTGCCTTAACTGATTTGCTCGATACTTTAAAAATGGTAGATGTTTTAACCATTAACGATGCCGAAGCCCGTCAATTATCTGGCGAATACTCATTAGTTAAGGCCGCCAAAAAGATTTTAACCATGGGCCCCAAATACCTGATTATAAAAAAAGGAGAGCATGGTGCTTTATTATTCCACGAAAATCAAATTTTTTCTGCTCCTGCCCTGCCTTTAGCCGAAGTATTTGACCCAACCGGCGCCGGCGACAGCTTTGCCGGAGGATTTATTGGTTATTTAGCTAAAGTGGGTACCGTAAACTTCAACAATATGAAAAATGCCATCATCTTCGGTTCAGCCCTGGCTTCATTTTGTGTAGAAAAATTCGGCACAGAAAAAATCAAGAATTTAACAGAAAAAGAAATTTCAGAACGGGTTCAGGAATTTGTAAGCCTGAGCAGTTTTACTATTGAAGCATAACGTCATTTCGAACGGAGAGAGAAATCTCATTAGTGAGACAAAAAAGAGATTTCTCTCCCGATTCTCGGGATCGAAAAGACGATTTAATTTATAAAACCAGTTTCCCAATCACTTTAAATTTCTCAAAAACCTGGCGACTATGCGGGGCATCTTTCAGCTCGTCAGTTAAATCTTGCCCCGCCCAGTGCTCGTAATGTTTCCCGTTTTTCCATAAACGGCTGGCCGAAACATCATAAATCAAGCCCTCAAAAGCCACCCATATTTCGGGTTTATCCTGACCGTTTCTTAAAGCTAACTGAGATTTGGTAAATACAGGCAGGCTCATTTTTGGCTTCGTTTTTTGAAATATTCAAAAAAGAGCATATTCATCAGCAATAAAGCCAGCGAATAAAAATGGTCTTCGAAAGGAATGGTTCCTATTCTAAATCCTATATTTTCGGCATCGTTATACAAAACCACCGGAATACTGGTGAGCAAGCCGTTTACAATATAAAAAGGAATAAGCGATACGATATAAGCCAAATAAAAGCGGCTTAACCATGCTGATTTTTGAATAAATTGAACAAAAATTACCAGAGGCAGCAACAATCCAAAAGTAACCAGGGTATAAATCCTATCGGGATATAATGTCAATAAAACTGAAGATAAAGCAATCAGCCCGATACTGATCCATTTGCTGGCTGATTTCAGCCAGTCATGCTGCACATAATGGTTCAGACATTCGTAAATAAAAATACAGGCAAAGGGAACGGTGATAAAAAATAGGATTTCTTCAAGCGGCAGTCCCTGAAAACCAATACCTAAGATATAATCGGGGTTAAACGACCAAACGCCGTTCCAGGTAAAAATCAAATCCCAAACCAAAAAAACCAAGCCCGTTAATAAGAGTGAGGGAAAAATAAAACGCCAATACTGAACAAAGTGAACCCTTTTATCAAAAGAAAGCAGAACGGGGAATACTACGGTAAGGGCATTAATTAGCAGGTAGGTACCTTTCATGCCCGAAATTTAGGCAAACTTTTTAAAAAGCTGTGCTTCTGTCCGATTGCAACGATTAGACTCAATCATAAACTTTGCGATATTTTGCACTAAATCAGCATCACTGTGTCCAAATTTCTTGAGTTCATAAAGGCGCACAATCGCTCTCTTATCCTCTTCCAAATTTTTACTGTATCCTAAAAAAGCAGGGGTATAATGTTGCAGTGAAAAGCGCATAAACCTAATTTCCAAGTCATCCGGAGCAGCAGAAACTGCTTTATTAATTAATTTACTCGATTGGTTGATGTGTCTGAGTTTAGAATAAGGGTTCCAGGCATGTTTGGCTTTTAAACCTTCTAGCGTGGCAATATAAGCCCAAATTAAAGGGTCTGAACTATTGAGTGCCGACAATTTTTTAAATAGAGAATCGGTTATTTTTGGGCTTTCTACGGCTAAAACCATAGACTTTTTGATTTTTGGAAAATCTTGTGCAGCCACTGGACTAATCAGCAAGAGCGCACAAAAAAGAAACAGATAAATGGATACAAATCTCATAAACTTAAATAACTCCCCATCTGTTTTTAACCAAAGCCCGTGCCATTAACCAGATTTTTTGCTGGTCTGAAACACGTATTCTTTTTTGAGAAATGGTTGCGGCGGCAGTGCCCTTTATTTTTTTAAATAGCTCTAAATAATAAACATAAGCAATGTAAACACCTTGCCTACAGCCTTCGGGTAATAAGCGAATACCTTTTAAACCATTCTCAAAATCGGTTTGAATATCGGCTTCAATGGCTTGTTTATCTTTTTCGGTAAAACGGGTAAAATCTACCTGCGGGAAATAAGTACGGCCACGTTCTTCGTAATCAGACCGGATATCTCTCAAAAAATTAATTTTCTGAAAAGCCGCACCCAAGCTTCGGGCAGGAGGAATCAGGCTGGTGTATAAAGCCGTATTGCCTTCACAAAAAATTTGCAAACACATTAATCCAATTACCTCGGCCGAGCCATAGATGTAAGTTTCGTATGCTGCCTGATCATACGTTTGCTTTTCTAAATCCATTTCCATCGATTTCAAAAAAGCATCAATCAAATCGTGATCGATTTGATATTTATTAACCACCAATTGAAAAGCATGTAAAACCGGATTCAGACTAATTTTTTGCGCAATAGCCACCGCTGTTTCTTTCCGGAAATCGGCAATCAGCTTGGCTTTATCATGGTTGTGGAAAGTATCTACAATTTCATCCGCATAGCGTACAAAACCATAAATGGCGTAAATAGGATAATGAAACCGTTTATCAAAAGCACGAATACCCATACTAAACGAGGTGCTGTACTTTTTGGTAATCAGCTTACTACATTCTAAACAGGTTTCGTCGTACAATTCAATCATGCGAGGTTCATATTTAATCAAATCTACAAAAAAGCTGTGGCTATGCTTCCTGCAATATGCTAAATCGTTATAACTTTACACAGCATGAACACATCAAAAATTGCCGTTATCGGTTCCGGTTTTTCCGGACTAGCCTCTGCCGCCCTCTTAGCCAAACAAGGGCATGAAGTAAGCATTTACGAAAAAAACGATCAGGCCGGCGGACGGGCCAGAATTTGGGAAAAAGACGGTTTCCGATTTGATATGGGGCCCAGCTGGTATTGGATGCCCGATGTATTTGAAAACTATTTTGCCCTATTCGGGAAAAAAGTAAGTGATTTTTATGAACTGCAAAGATTAGACCCCGGTTATCGCATTTATTTTGATCAAGAAAATATAATGGATATTCCTGCCGGGATGACCGAGCTGGAAACCCTATTTGAAGAATACGAAGCCGGAAGCGCCATCAAATTACGTGAGTTTTTAGCTCAGGCTGAATATAAATACAAAGTGGGCATGGGCGATTATGTATTCCGCCCTTCGCTTTCCATTACCGAGTTTATTGATTTTCGCCTCATTCGCGAAAGCTTGCGCATACAAATGCTTACCAGTATGAGCAAACATGTACGATCTTTTTTCAAAAACCCGAAACTGATTAAATTATTAGAATTTCCGGTTTTATTTCTGGGCGCTACCCCTCAAAATACGCCTGCCATGTACAGCATGATGAATTATGCCGACCTGGCTATGGGCACATGGTATCCGAAAAACGGAATGAATGAAATTATCAAAGCCATGGTTAAAGTGGCCGAAGATGAAGGCGTTAAAATTCATTTGAATACCGAAGTAAACCATATCCGCACCGAAAACAAAAAAGCATTGGGTGTAGAAACCAACCAGGGATTTTTTGATGCCGATGTAGTGGTGGCTGCCGCCGATTATGAACACGTGGACCAGCAGCTGACCGAGAAAAAACATCGTAATTATTCCGAAAAATATTGGGATAACCGGACTATGTCTCCATCAAGCCTGTTATTTTATTTAGGGGTTAACAGAAAAATTGAGGGAATTAAGCATCATAATTTGTTTTTTGATGAAGATTTTGAACTGCATGCCGAAGAAATTTACACCGACCCGAAATGGCCAAGTAAACCCTTGTTTTACGTGTCATGCGCTTCTAAAACAGATCTCACTGTTGCACCAGAAGGCTCTGAAAACTTATTTTTCTTAATGCCAATTGCACCAGGATTAACAGATTCTGAAGAAATGCGGGAGAAATATTATCACCTGATGATGGATCGCTTTGAAAAAATTATCGGTCAAAATATCCGCGAAAGCGTAGTTTTAAAACGCAGCTATGCGCTAGATGATTTTAAAGCCGATTACCATTCATTTAAAGGGAATGCTTATGGATTAGCCAATACGCTATCTCAAACCGCATTTTTTAAACCCCGAATGCGCTCAAAAGCTATTGAAAATTTATTTTTTACCGGCCAGCTAACCGTTCCGGGGCCAGGTGTGCCGCCTTCTATTATTTCAGGACAGGTGGTTGCTAAAGAGATTGAAAAATACTTGAGATAATTTTTTTAATTGCTAATATAAATTTGTAATTTGATTTAAAATCAGTCAGATTATGAAAGTAGTAAAGATCTTGTTCCTCATCATTTTTGTGTTGTTAGGTGTTTTCTTTTTGGGCGGATATTTTCTCCCAAAAACGCATAAAATTTCCAGAAGTGTAGAGATTAACACCCCAGATAGTGTGGTTTATCGCTATGTGGCAGATTATACTAATTTCAAAAACTGGAGCCCATGGTACAAAATGGAACCAAGCGCTCAAACAACCATCATGGGCCAAGTAGGTAAACCAGGCTACACTTATGCCTGGAGTGGCGAAAAGGTAGGGAAAGGAAAAATGGAATTGATAAGCAGTATGCCTAATCTGACAATTATGCAAGAACTTACATTCTATATGCCTAGCCCAAGTGTACATCAGGCTAATTATTATTTCGAATCTACAGAAACCAACAGCACAAAATTCACCTGGACGATGGAAGGGAGTAATGAGCCATTTTTTGAAAGATGGTTGTACGCCCTGGCTATGAACCGAATGATTGGTAATGATTACGAAAATGGCTTACAAAACCTAAAAAAAATCTTAGAAAAATAATCACAAGTATAAAAAACAAGAGCACATTATAATTTCAAAATGTGCTCCTGTGCGTTAATTTTTTAAACAAAAAGTGTAGCCTAATCCAATTCATAACAAACCGGTTTTTTATTTGGACTATCATAAGGCCTCAGACTTTTCTTTAATAATTTACGAGCCACATGAATGCGGGTTTTTACCGTACCAATCGGGATATTTAGATAATCGGCAATTTCATGATACTTGTGCCCTTCATAATAACGTATAAAAGGGACGTAATACTCAGCAGGCAATTTATCCAAAGCACGACTGATATCATCCATCACAAATTTAGATTCACCCTGATTTTTTGAAGAACTAAACAATAAATTAGAGGATGAAATATCTTCAGATTTAGTGACAAAAGCACTGATTTTAATAAATCTCCGATAATTATTAATAAAAGTATTTTTCATGATGGTGTATAACCAACCTTTGAGATTAGTACCCTCCTTAAATTTATTATAATACGTTATGGCCTTGAGCAAAGTGTCTTGCACTAAATCATTTGCGTCCTCAGAATCGTGGGTAAAATGCAAAGCATACATTTTTAATGAACCAGCCTGACGCATCACCAAGGTATTGAACTCGATCTTTGTCATTTTTTTATTTTTTAGGTAGATGTTAAACCATTTTATGAAAAACAGGGAGATGATTCTGTTTTTCTTAAGAGTACAGACAAACGCTATGCCTCCAAAAAATGGCTAAACATCAATTAAACTAAAAAGAAATAGTGAAGGGTAATTTAGATGATATTGACTTCGCGTTCCAGACGGACTCCAAAGCGTTCATAAACACTTTCTATAATTTGCGAAGAGAAGTTAAAAACCTCTTTCCCAGTAGCTTTACCATGGTTTACTAATACCAGCGCCTGGTTTTTCCAGGTACCGGTTTGGCCTTCAGTTCGGCCTTTCCAGCCGCACTGCTCAATGAGCCAGCCGGCCGCTAATTTGATTTTTCCGGCTCCTGCCGGATAGTGCACAATGTCTGGAAAACTGGACTGTATTTGTCCGAATTGAGAGATAGAGATGATGGGGTTTTTAAAAAAACTACCGGCATTTCCTATGGTAGAAGGGTCTGGAAGCTTACTTACCCTAATGGCCGATACCACTTGAGAGATATCTTTAATGGTAGGATGAGTTATTATTCCCCGATGGGCTAGTTCATCGCGAATAGCGCCATAACTGGAATTAATTTCAGGATGTTCTTTAAGCCGATAGATCACTTCGGTAATGATATATTGCCCTTTTAAGTCCTGCTTAAATATACTTTCCCGGTAGGAGAATCCACAATCTGCTTTCTCGAAGGTTTTAAACGTTCCGGTTTTAATTTCAAAAGCCCGACACGATTCAAATATGGTTTCGAGTTCTACACCATAAGCGCCAATATTTTGCACCGGCGAAGCTCCTACCGTTCCGGGAATAAGACTCAGGTTTTCCATTCCTGCAAAACCATGATCAACGGCATAGTTTACCAAATCATTCCAAATTTCTCCGGCGGCAGATTTAAGCAAAACGGTATCACCATCTAAATCATAACTAATTCCTTTATTATTCATCCAGATAACCAAGCCATCAAAATTTTGAGTAAACAGCATATTACTGCCTCCGCCAATTACCAAAATAGGCAGGTCTTTAATTTCAGGATTTGAGAAGAGTTCTACTAAATCGGCTTCGCTTTGTATTTCGGCAAACCAACGAGCTTCGGCTTCTACACCAAAAGTATTGTGATTTTTTAAAGAAACGTGTTGTTGAAGCAGGGCCATTGGAATCAAAACTAAGCTTTTCTGAAATATTTTTTAGAAGCCCAAAGCAAACCAAACTCTTCGGATGGATTTTTGGCGGTAGACTTATGGTGCATTTTATGCGCCCTGCGAATGCCCAGCAAATATGCATTTTTGGTTTGAAAAGCCTTGAAACGATTATGAATAAACCAATCGTGGAAAATAAAATAGATGATGCCGTACAATGAAATACCGGCACCAATCCAAAAAGCAATGCCTAAATCAGTGCGGCCGCTGTACATTAAATAGAGAGATAGGGTGGCAAAGCCGATGCTGAAAATATCGTTGAACTCTAAAAATCCTTTCCGGTGCTGATGATGGCTTTTATGAATAAACCACAGCGGCCCATGAAACAGAAATTTATGAATAAACCACGAAAAGCACTCCATCCCGATAAGGGTAAACGCCAGAATACCGATAATTAGGAGGAAGCTCATAAATTAAATATGAATCGCCCGGTTATCGGTTGCAGCCATGGCCGCTTCTTTAAATGCTTCTGTAAATGTTGGATGCGCATGGCAAATACGTGCAATATCTTCGGCAGATGCCCTGAACTCCATCGCCACCACGGCTTCGGCAATTACATCGGCAACCCGGGGGCCAATCATATGTACACCCAAAATTTCGTCGGTATCGGCATCAGCCAACACTTTAACTAAACCATCGGTATCCATACTGGCACGGGCACGTCCGCTTGCTTTAAATGGGAAAGAACCGCTTTTGTATTTTTTACCCTGTTCTTTCAATTGCTCTTCGGTATAACCCACGCTGGCCACTTCTGGCCAGGTGTACACCACACCCGGAATGAGGTTATAATTGATATGCGGTTTTTGTCCGGCCAGGTATTCGGCCACAAAAACACCTTCGTCTTCTGCTTTATGGGCCAGCATGGCACCACGCACTACATCGCCAATGGCAAAAATGCCCGGAACGACAGTTTCTAAATGCTCGTTAACGGTAATTTTTTTGCCGCGTTCTTCTAAAGTAATGCCAATATTTTCTAAACCTAAACCTTCGGTATAAGCCGTACGGCCAACGGCCAGCAGGCAAATATCGCCTTCCAGACTAATGTTTTTTCCGCTTGGGTCATCGGCAGTTACGGTTACTTTGTTTCCTTTAACAGAAGCGCCAGTTACTTTATGGCTCAGCAAAAATTCCATACCCAGCTTTTTCAATGATTTTAGCAATTCTGCACCCAAAGTTTTATCCATGGTACCGATAATAGAGTCGGCAAATTCCAATACGGTAACTTTAGCGCCTAAACGGGCATAAACAGAACCTAGCTCCAATCCAATTACGCCGCCACCAATCAAAATCATGTGCTTAGGCACTTCCTGCAAGGTTAAAGCCTCGGTAGAAGTAATAATTCTCTTTTTATCTGGCTTCAAAAAAGGCAATTCGGTTGGTTTAGAACCGGTAGCGATGATGACATTTTTAGCCGTAATGGTTTCAGCACTGCCATCAGCCTTGCTTATTTTAATGGTGTTTTTATCTACAAATGAACCTAACCCCTGGTAAGAAGTAATTTTATTCTTTTTGAAAAGATAGGTGATACCCGCCGTAGTTTGCTCAACCACTTCGTTTTTCCGCTTAATCATTTGCGGCATATCTACCTTTAAATCTTTAAGGTTAATTCCATGCATTTTAAAGGTATGTGCTGCATTATGATAATGCTCCGAAGAATCTAAAAGCGCCTTTGAAGGAATACAGCCCACATTTAAACAAGTACCTCCAAAAGTGCTGTATTTCTCAATAATTGCGGTTTTTAAACCTAATTGTGCACAACGAATGGCTCCCACGTAACCGCCGGGACCACTACCTATTACTACTACATCGTATTGCATGGAACGGAATTTAAAATTTGAGCTAATTTAAGGATTAAGCAGACTTATCTGAAATTTATTGGCATACAATTACATCATATTCAAAGAATTGTTACGTTAAAGTATTTTCACATTAATTACCTTAGTTAAAACAATTTTTAATTCATGAATTTTAAACTCACACTCCTGTCTCTGCTCCTACTCTGTTCATTCCATTTAAATGGGCAGGTAAAACCTCAATTTAGCCGGGCAGACTCGCTGAGGGGACAATTAACTCCGCTCAGAACCTGTTACGATATCAACTATTATCATTTAAAAGTGAAGATGGATATCGCGAATAAATCCATTAGCGGCTCAAACGAGTTTAGATTTACGGCTACGCAAGATTTTGACCGATTACAATTCGATTTATTTGAAAACCTGGCGGTTGATAAGGTAGTTTATAAAGGCCTTGAGTTACCATTTACACGGGAGTTTAATGCCGTTTTTGTATCCTTTCCTCAACAAATTAAAAAAGATAGCCAAGAAAGCTTTACCGTTTTTTATGGCGGCAAACCCGTAATTGCTAAAAATGCACCCTGGGATGGCGGCTTTGTTTATAAAAAAGATACCGAGGGCAATCCCTGGCTAGGCGTAGCCTGCCAGGGTTTTGGTGCCAGTTCTTGGTGGCCAAATAAAGACCATCAGTCTGACGAGGTAGACAGTATGATGATTAGCATCAGCGTTCCGGATAGTCTAGAAGGTGTTTCTAACGGCCGCCTCATTAGCAAAACAAAACAACCTGGTGATTATACCGAGTACAATTGGCTTGTGGCTAATCCCATCAACAATTATGATGTAACTTTCAATATTGGCAAATTCGCTCATTTTTCCGATACTTTTCAGGGAGAAAAAGGTCCGCTTTCGCTGGATTTTTATGTATTAAAAGCCAATTTAGAAAAAGCCAAAATTCATTTTGAAGCAGATGTAAAACCCATGCTGAAATGTTTTGAGCATTGGTTTGGCCCCTACCCTTTTTATAAAGACGGGTTTAAGCTGATAGAATCTCCTTATTTGGGCATGGAACACCAAAGTGCCGTGGCTTATGGCAATAAATACCTCAAAGGTTATTTGGGTAGAGATTTATCGGGCACCGGGCTGGGCTTGAAATGGGACTTCATTATTGTACACGAATCTGGCCACGAATGGTTTGGCAATAACGTGACTTCTAAAGACATTGCCGATATGTGGATTCACGAGGGTTTTACCAATTACTCAGAAGGGCTTTTTGTAGAATGCCTGGAAGGAAAAGATGCAGGTGCGAAATACATTAATGGATTGAGAAGAAATATTCAGAATGACAAGCCTGTTATTGGCCCTTATGGCGTTAATCAGGAAGGTTCTGGCGATATGTACCCAAAAGGTGCTAATCTGCTACACACCATCCGTACCATCATTAATAATGACGAAAAATGGCGCCAGATTTTAAGAGGGATTAATGAAACTTTTGGTTTAAAAACCTGCACCACGCAAGAAATTGAAAATTACATCAGCAGAGAGTCGGGTATTGATTTGAAACCTGTTTTTGATCAATATCTTCGCCATACCGCAATTCCGGTTTTAGAATATCAGTTAAAGGGGAACAAACTTAACTATCGCTGGATAGCTGATGTAGTTAATTTCAATATGCCCATCAGAATCAGGATAAAGGAAGGTATTTATCAGCTTATAAAGCCGGGCAGCGCCTTCAAAAAGCTAAAAATAAAGGGGCTAACCAACGAAAATCTGGAAATAGACACGTTCAACTTTTATATTAACACAAAAAAAACGAATTAAGCTGCAACCTTTCATTGTAGTACACGTCTTGTAAAAAGATCATTTATAAAACCAACATGAAAAAACTATTAATGAGCATTGCCATGGGATTTTTATTCCTGGCTTGCACCGAAGCTAAACCCACCAGCCTTAGCATTTCGCAAAACCAAGAAGAAAGAACTGTAAGCGACTTTACCGGCATTAGCTCGGGCGGTAATTTTAATGTATTTATTACTTTGGGAAACCAAGAAAGCTTACGCTTGGAAGGAAATGAGGACCTCATTCAAGAGATTGAAACCAAAGTAGAGAAAGGTACACTCAAAATTCAATATAAAACCAAAAAGCATTATTGGGACTGGAGCGGCTCAAACAAAAAAAGGGTGAATATCTACATCACTGCTAAAACCCTCACTAACCTTACCGTGAGCGGTTCTGGAGATATGAAAGTAGAAGGAACTATTAAAACTCCTGATTTGAAAATAACGGTAAGCGGATCTGGAAGTTTACTACTTGGCGCCGAAGCCGTTAAATTGTTTGCCACAGTAAGTGGTTCGGGCAATATTACCCTTTCGGGTGATGCACAGTTTGCCGAATTAACAACTAGTGGCTCTGGGAATCTGGCTGCTTCAAATCTTAAATCTAAAAATGCGGTAGTTACCGTCTCCGGATCGGGAAACACCAGTTTATTTGCAGAAAATACATTAAAGGCAACCTTAAGCGGTTCTGGAAATATCAAGTACGGCGGCGAACCTAATGTGAGTAAAACCATTAGCGGCTCAGGGCGCATCGGAAAATTATAGACAAAAAAAGCCCCGATAAATATCGGGGCTTTTTTATATTTCTACTAAAACAGATAACCCAATACCCAATAGTTTTGCAGGTATTTAATGCGCTGTTTGGCATGGTCAAAATCATTTCTTCCGGTGGTATGAATATCAGTTAAACTGGTATACCCCACTTTTAAACTTCCCTGAAAAAACAAATGTTTATTAAAAAACAATTTGGCTCCGGCCTTGGCAGAAACACCCCATCCGGCTACGTTCCAATAATTATTCTGTCCTACTTCCAATAAACGGACATCGGTACGAGGAATAACCAGTCCGGCACCCAATCCGGTTTCCATCGTTAAATACATTTTGCCTTTTTTAGCTTTCCACGCATCGTCATAACGTTCTACTTCTACACTGGCATAATTAAAACCATCGGTATGTTCAAAGGTTAAAAAATCAGGCTGAATGGTAAAAGCATCATTATCATAAGTACCGGCATAAGCACCGGTTGGAATTGCCGGCTCAGAAATTGTGGCATCTATATATCCAGAAATTTTTACAGTTTGAGGCACATCAATCACATATTTCATATGATCCCAGCCCAAAGAAATACTGTAATTATCCTTAATAAAATAACCAAAATGGAAATTGAATTGAGGGATAGATATCTTGGTTGGGTCGATATAAGTGACACTTAAAGGCGTTGGCCTATCGCGTGCAACCACATCTTTTAAAGTAAAATTATAGCCTTTACCATAAAAGTTAATATCGCTTTTCCCGTATCCAGATATATTATATCCCCAATGGGCATACCATTTACCCTGTCGGGAATAATCTCTGGCCTGAACCTTGAAAATGCTTTTTGGCAAATTTAAAGTTGTATCGTTAAGTGTTTGAACACTTTTTTGGGCAAAACTTAACTGTATACAGAAAAGTCCTGCCGCAAGAAGCAGCAAATTTTTCAATCAATGGTGTGTTTAAATTTAAGATTTAGATTAAATACCCAATAGCATCCGGGCCGGATCTTCTAATAATTGTTTTACCCTTACCAAAAAGCCTACCGATTCGCGACCATCAATAATACGGTGATCATACGAAAGTGCAACGTACATCATCGGGCGAATAACCACCTGGCCGCCAATTGCTACCGGGCGTTCTACAATATTATGCATCCCCAAAATAGCCGATTGCGGAGCGTTGATAATTGGAGTAGACATCATCGAACCAAAAACACCGCCATTGGTAATGGTAAAAGTACCACCGGTCATTTCATCAATAGCCAATTTATTTTCGCGGGCTTTAACAGCCAGGTCCATTACCGCTTTTTCAATTTCGGCCAACGATAAAGTATCGGCATTTCTGATAATAGGAACCACCAATCCTTTAGGCGCCGAAACGGCGATAGAAATATCGGCAAAATCGTTATAAACGGTTTCTTCGCCTTCAATACGGGCATTAACTGCCGGAAACTCTTTCAAAGCTTCGCAAACCGCTTTGGTAAAAAACGACATAAAGCCAAGGCCTACACCATGTTTTTCTTTGAACTTATCTTTGTATTTGGCACGGATATCCATAATAGGCTGCATATCTACTTCATTAAAAGTAGTGAGCATGGCCGTTTCATTTTTAACCGCTACCAAACGCTTGGCTACTGTTTTACGCAGCGACGACATCTTTTCTCTGCGTTCGCCTCTTGAGCCTAAAGCTGCTGGTTTAGATGCCGGAGCCGAAGGCTTGGCACTTTCAACTTTAGACTTTCCACTTTCAGCCTTAAGTGCATCTTCTTTGGTAATACGGCCACCTATACCGGTTCCGTTGGTAGTTTCCAGGCCTTTTTCTGCTAAAATTTTAGCCGCAGCAGGCGATGGCGCACCGGCTGCATAAGTAGCGCCTTTGCTTTCTTCAGTTTTGGCTTGCGGACTTTCGGTCTTCGGGCTTTCAGACTTTGGACTTGCGGGAGCCGCCGCACCTTCTTCAATGCTACAAACCGTCGCACCAATTTCAAGCGTATCACCTTCTTTAGCAATGGTTTTTAAGGTTCCGGCTTTTTCGGCTGTTAACTCAAAAGTAGCTTTGTCCGATTCTAACTCGGCAATAATTTCGTCCATTTCCACATAATCGCCATCATTTTTAATCCAGCGGGAAAGAACAACTTCTGTAATCGATTCGCCTACCGGCGGAACTTTAATTTCTAAACTCATTATTTATAGCGTTTATATCTAATTAATCAATGTCTGCAATTTTTTTGGTCGATTTTTTTACCGCCTCTTCTACTTTTTTACCCGGTTCAGATTCAAAAGCCTTACCCACAATATATAATTGCTGCGTAAGGTGCTGCTTGGCATAACCGGTAGCGGTACTGCTGCTTTCTCGGCGAGAAATCAGGTCCATTTCTAAAGGCGTATTTCTAAACTTACGGCATAAATAAGGCCATGCACCCATATTTTCCGGTTCTTCCTGAACCCAGATTAAATCTTTGGCATTTTTATATTTAGCCTTAATCGCGTTAAGCTGATCTACCGGGCTAGGATACAATTGCTCTACCCTTACAATGGCCACATCTTTACGCTGGTCTGCCTGCTGTTTCTCCAATAAATCATAATATACCTTGCCGCTGCAGAATAATATGCGTTTAACACTATCTGCATTCACAAAAGTATCGTCAATCACTTCCTGAAAAGCACCTTTGGTAAAATGGGCCATTGGGCTAATACACTGCGGATGGCGCAATAAGCTTTTTGGCGTAAACACCACCAATGGCTTGCGGAAATTGCGTTTTAACTGGCGGCGTAATAAATGGAAATAGTTAGCCGGAGTGGTGCAATTGGCCACCTGAATATTATTATCGGCGCAAAGCTCCATAAAACGCTCAATACGTGCCGATGAATGTTCGGGGCCCTGGCCTTCGTAACCATGAGGCAATAACATCACCAAACCGTTAGAGCGCTGCCATTTAGTTTCGGCACTGGCAATAAACTGGTCGATAATAATTTGTGCGCCATTAAAGAAATCGCCAAACTGCGCTTCCCAAATGGTTAAAGCGGTTGGGTTGGCCAAAGCATAACCGTATTCAAAACCTAAAACACCATACTCAGAAAGGTGCGAATTGTAAATTTCAAATTTGGCCTGTTCGCCATCATTCAATTGCGTTAAAGGGATATATTCTTCTTCAGAATCTTCGAGCGTTAATACCGCATGGCGGTGAGAGAAAGTACCACGTTCTACATCCTGGCCGCTAATGCGGATACGGTTTCCTTCAGTTAATAAAGTACCGTAAGCCAGCAATTCGCCCATAGCCCAATCAAAAATTTTGTTTTCAACCATCTTGC
>CAZFAE010000012.1:9814-10914 GCA_964516035.1 uncultured Sphingobacterium sp. | reverse complement strand
TAAGCCAGCAATTCGCCCATAGCCCAATCAAAAATTTTGTTTTCAACCATCTTGCGGCGGTCTTCAAACAATTTTTCAATCTTGCGGAAAAATTTCTTGTCTTTAGGCAGTTCCGTAATCTGTTTGGCGGTATCCATCAATACCTTTTCGGCAACGGCAGTAGCCGCAGGTTTAGCCAAATCTTCGGCGGTAGCAATACGCAAACCTTTCCAGGCGCCAGAAAACATCGGGTTAGATTCGGAGAAACCAGTAGCCTCTTTAGACTCGTTTAACCTTTCCTGCAATAAAGCCCTAAAATCTTTCTCCATTTCCTTGGCCAGGCTGGCATCAACGCTGCCTTGCTCAGTCAATTTCTGATTATATATTTCTCTCGGATTGGCGTGCTTTTCAATCGCTTTATATAAAAGCGGCTGAGTGAATTTAGGCTCATCCGATTCATTATGACCATATCTGCGGTAGCATAAAATATCAATAAACACGTCGTTATGATATTGCTGGCGGTATTCAACCGCCATATTAATGGCATGTACCAGCGCTTCTACATCATCGCCATTAACGTGAAATACCGGCGAAAGCGTCACCTTGGCCAAATCAGTACAATAGGTAGACGAACGGGCATCTTTAAAATTGGTAGTAAAACCAACCTGATTATTAATTACCAGGTGAATGGTACCGCCGGTTTTATAACCATCCAGTTTAGCCATTTGCAAAACCTCATACACAATACCCTGGCCGGCTACCGAGGCATCGCCATGTATTAAAATGGGGGCTATTTTTTTCGAATCGCCCTTAAATTTAAAATCAATTTTAGAGCGGGTAATCCCTTCAACCACCGGGTCAACTGCTTCCAGATGCGAAGGATTAGGCGTTAAGCTCAGATGAACTTTTTTACCCGAAGCCGTATCCACGTCGGTAGAATAGCCCAAATGGTATTTCACATCTCCGCCGAAAGGCGTATTTACATCATAACCTTTGCCTTCAAACTCAGAGAAAATATCTTTATAAGTTTTGTTCATGATATTGGCCAGCACGTTTAAACGGCCACGATGCGCCATACCAATCACAAATTCTTCGATGCCCAGTTCGGCACCTTTTTCAAT
>CAZFAE010000012.1:0-9714 GCA_964516035.1 uncultured Sphingobacterium sp. | reverse complement strand
CGCCACAATATCACGCAACTTAGCCGGACCAATACCCACCTCTACACCGGCATTAAATACCGTATCTAAATCAGCATCGGACAAACCAAAAGTGGCTAAATCTTTACCCGGAAAATATTGGCGGCGCTCACGTACCGGATTGGTTTTGGTAAACAAATGTCCACGTTCTCGGTAACCGTGAATGAGGTTTAACACATTAATTTCTTTCAAAAAATGCTGCGGCGTTTCATCACTTACCGTGCCGGCCTCAGAACCACGACCAAAGTCAAAGCCCTCAAAAAACTTCTGCCAGCCATACTCTACAGACTCTGGGTCTTGTTTATACAACTGATACAAAGAATCAATATAAGTAGCGTTAGCCGGGTTAAGGTATGTCAGGTTGTCCATCTGTTAATAAAACATAATAATTGGGTACACAAAAATAAACTTTCCGGGGTATTAATGCCCACTTGGCTGGCTTTTTTTGCTAAAAAGCTATACTTTAAACCAAAAATGCCTTATTATAGGTAGGTTAAATAAGCAATATTGTTAAAATAGCTACACATTTGAAAACCAAAGGACTAGAAACGTCCACTTCTTCAGTCCCGCTTTCCGTTTTTTTGGCTGATAGCCAAACCACTCCAATCGGGTTTATAAAACATCGGTATATACTCGCTAAATAAATAAACGGTTAAAACAGTTGATATCATTTCACAAATCACATAGCCCAGGGTTTAAACTCTGGGCAGGTACTCGTCATTTCGAATGATCCCTTCGCCCTGGTTCGTGCCCTCACGAAACAAAGGGCGATAAGATAAAAATGTTCGGTCCGTGGAGACACGAACCGAGGCAGAGAAAGAACCTATCGAACGGTGATCCTCATCAACACATCAACAAATCGCCGAATCAACTAATCAAAAAATTAAACCCAAGCCTTCACATACTCCCCTTTTGGGTCGTACGTTTGCGCCTGTTTGGCAATATTAAAATACCGGTCTTCTCGGGGGTCGTTACCCACCCCGGCTACATAAGCCCAGTTGCCCCAGTTGTTGGCCGGACAATAATCAATCAGCTGTTCTTCGAAATAAGCCGCACCCCAGGTCCAGTTTACTTTTAAATCTTTAACCAAATACGAAGCCACATTCTGCCTGCCGCGGTTACTCATAAAACCGGTGGCATTTAATTCCCTCATGTTGGCATCAATAAATGGAACACCGGTTTCGCCGTTTTTCCATCGCTCAAATAACTCTTCCTGGTTAGGAGCTTCGGCAGGAGCCTGCCCTTTAAAACCCGCTTTCTGAAAAAATTTATTGCCGTGTTTTTTAAACATAAAACGGAAATAATCTCGCCAAAGCAATTCAAAAATCAGCCAGTAAGTGGACTCGTTGGCTACCCTTTCCTGCTCGTATTTTTTTACTTCCCAATAAATTTCGCGGGGCGATAAACAGCCCATGGCAATCCAGGCAGAAAATTTAGAAGAATAATTAGCGCCCAGTAAGCCATTTCGGGTTTCTTTATAAGTCCGAAGCCCATCCTGCACCCAGAAATAATCCTGCATGCGCTTCAAGCCTTCGCTTTCGCCACCTTTAAAACTTAAAACCGAACGGGAATCGGCCGGGGTAATTTCTGTATAACCCAAATCAACAAGCGTGGGCAAAGGCTCGAGTATTAAATCATCGGGTACTTTAATAAATTCGGGGCGTTCAAAACAAGGTTTTACCGCACTTTCTCTTTCCACTTTTTTGCGGAAATTGGTGAAAACATCAGGTATATCTTTAATCGGGAAGGGCAAATGCTCTTTATGGTAGAGCGTATGCCCTATAAAATGTTTGAGGTTAATTTGCTGCTTCCACAAAGCGGCTTCTACGCTTTCAGAAACCAGTGTTTCTTCCGAGGCTACTTCGCGGTGATGATACACCTCGGTAACGCCATATTTTGCAGCCAGTTTCGGGATTTCTTCTTCCGGCTTCCCGACAAGGGTAATTAAATCGCCGCCCAAGCGCTGTAAAGATTGTTTTAAATCGGCCACACTTTCCAGAATAAACTGCGCCCTAAAGCAGCCTGTTTTGCGGGTGCCATAAACAGTAACTCCAAAATGTCGGGGATCAAAACAATAAACCGGAAGAATGGCATCGCCTTTACGAACGGCTTCCAGCAATACCTCGTTATCGTGGATACGTAAATCCTTTCTGAACCAAACTAAAATTAACTTACTCATCTAAATCCATCAAAATTAGCTATTCTTTCCCTGCTTACGGCAGCGTTCGCTGCAATACTTTACCGTTTCCCAATTTTTTTCCCACTTTTTACGCCAAGTAAAAGGCCTTTGACAAACCGTACAGGTTTTAACCGGTAATTGGTGGGGATTGATAAACTTCACTTGGCAAATATTTGTGATTTATTTTAAAAGAGCGTTTACGCAATCTCATTTTTTATCATCAAAATGTATTTTTTAAAACAGCCTATTCTCAAACAAGCTTGCACTAGTTTTAGATTTTATGATAAAAAAGCGCCGGCTAGACAAAACGGGCGGGCCATGCGTAAAGGCTTTGTGGGTGGAAGAATCGTTTTGTCTTGACTTTTTGCATCCTTTTTGGTCAAGCAAAAAGGATGAAGAAAAACTCAATCTGTTCCTGGCAACAGACAATACCAGAGATTTCTCTCTTCGTTCGAAATGACGATCATACTAGGGCTTACCTCATTTTTTATCATCAATATGTAAGATTTAAAAGATTTATCTATTGCTAACCGATTGCAGATATATTTGTAAACACAAACCAAACAGAACTATGAACAGATTGGCCAACAAAACCATTTTAGTTATCGGAGGCACTTCGGGCATTGGCGAAGAATTAGTACGTAATTTAATGAACGAAGGTGCTGCTGTAATTACTGCATCCCGTCAGACATCGGCCAATCATTCTGGCACACATTTAGTTTGGGATGCCACAAATGCTGCTGCAGATATTACCCCTAGCCTACCCGAAAAACTGGATGGCTTGGTGTATTGCCCCGGCAGCATTAACCTCCGCCCTTTTGCCCGTTTGAGCGACCAGGAGTTTCTGAATGATTTTGAAATTAATGTATTGGGGGCCATTCGCATTATCCGCCAATCTATCAATGCTTTAAAGCGCTCAGGCCAGGCCAGCGTGGTTTTATACAGCACCGTTGCAGCCAGTCAGGGCATGAATTTCCATGCTTCGGTAGCTACTTCTAAAAGAGCTCTCGAAGGTTTAGCACTTTCATTGGCTGCAGAATATGCTGCAAGCAAAATCCGTTTTAACGTAGTGGCCCCATCTTTAACTGATACGCCATTGGCTGCTGCCTTACTGGCAAGTCCCGAGAAAAAAGAAGCCTCCGATAAACGTCATCCACTGGGCCGTATTGGCCATCCGGCCGACATCGCGGGAGCAACTTTATTTTTATTGAGCGATGAAAGCGCCTGGATAACCGGGCAAATTTTAGCTGTTGACGGCGGCATGTCAAGCATTAAATCTTTATGAGAACTTTTATAGCTAACCAAATACTCTGGCAAGACCAACGCTTCCGGACTACTTTTATCAATAGCCTGTCGGGATTTAAGAGCCTGCAATTATTAGGCACCCTGAGTCCGGAAGGTAAGCCCAACCTGGCTGTTTTTAATTCAATTTTTCATATTGGAGCAAATCCTCCATGCCTCGGTCTGGTAGTTCGGCCTGATGGGCCAGAACACGATACTCTAAAGAATATATTAAGTACTGGATACTATTCTCTGAGTAATGTTCGCGAATCTTATTATCGCCAGGCGCATCAAACCAGTGCCCGTTATACATCTGGCCAATCTGAATTTGAAGCCTGCGGTCTGGCAGAAGAATATGTTGACGGATTTTCTGTGCCCTTTGTAAAAGATGCCAATGTGCGTATTGGCTTACAACTAAAAGAGATATTTCAGGTTGAATCTAACGGAACTCAAATTGTTATTGGCAAAATCGTATTGGTGCAGGTAGATGAGAATTTTCTTTCGGAAGACGGGTATGTAGATTTAGAGGCTGCGGGTAGCCTTACCGTAGCCGGCTTAGACAGCTATCACCGTACAGAAAAAATTGCCCGTTTGGCATACGCCAAACCGGATAAGGAACCGAAGGTGTTGTAAGTTGGGCGTTTAGGAATCATTAGTTCACATTCGAGAGCCGATAGCTGCTGTCTAATTTAATAGCGCTTCGCTCAACTCTTAAACCAGATGAGCGCCGGCCCGACCAAACGGTGGGCCAAAGGTAAAGGCCATGAGCGTGGGAGCTTCGTTTGGTCTTGACTTTTGCTTCCTTTTGGTCAAGCAAAAGGAAGAAGAAAAGTATCTAGAACCAACTCATATAACTACAAACAAAATATAAGAGAGCTTTTTCCTCCACAGGAATCATTCTGACCGACAAATCGTTCCGCCAGCTGACGAAATAAAATGACGATGTCAAAAAATGCGTGTCGTGAGATCCTTCGCTTTGCTCAGGATGACAAAAAAGGGAGTTAGCTGAACCTGAATTACTACTCCAAACTACCGTTTAGCGTATTGATCTTGGTAGTAAGCCTGGTAATTTCCTGAAGTAACTTCGTTTAACCAAATCTCATTGCTCAAATACCAATCTACGGTTTTCTGCAAGCCTTCTTCAAACTGCAAACTTGGCTCCCATCCCAATTCATTTTTGAGTTTGCTGGCATCAATGGCATAGCGCAAATCGTGTCCGGCACGGTCGGTTACATAAGTAATCAGTTTTTCGGATGTACCTGTTTCACGGCCCAATTTCTGATCCATTATGCGGCAAAGCAAATGGATTAAATCAATGTTTTTCCATTCGTTATGTCCGCCAATATTGTAAGTAGAGCCGGCTTTTGCCTGATGAAAAATCACATCAATGGCACGGGCATGATCTTCTACCCAAAGCCAGTCGCGGATATTTTCTCCCTTACCGTAAACCGGAATAGCCTTGTTGTTTTTAATATTGTGGATAGCCAATGGAATTAATTTCTCCGGGAAATGGTGCGAACCATAATTGTTTGAGCAATTGGAAATCACGGCATCCAAGCCATAAGTGTCGTGGTAAGCCCGCACAAAATGATCGGAACTGGCTTTAGAAGCCGAGTATGGGCTATGCGGATCGTAAGCTGTGGTTTCTGTAAACATTTCGGTTCCCTCGCCTAAAGTGCCATATACTTCATCGGTAGAAACATGGTAAAAACGGGTTTCGTTTAAACGATTGGCCCAGTATTTTTTGGCAGCGTTTAATAAATTAACGGCACCTAACACATTGGTAACTACAAAGTCCAGCGGATTGCTGATAGAGCGGTCTACGTGAGATTCTGCCGCTAAATGAATTACCGCATCGGGCTGTTCCTTATCAAAAAGCTGATCGATAAATACCGCATCGGTAATATCCCCTTTTACAAAACGGTAATTGGGCTTGTTTTCTACATCCGTCAGGTTCATCAGGTTGCCAGCATAGGTGAGTTTATCCAAATTAATGATTTGATAATCGGGATAAGTGTTTACAAAACGGCGCACTACATGCGAACCTATAAATCCGGCACCGCCGGTGATGATAATTTTTTTCATGGTGATGAATAGGTATTAAATAGGGTTTTCGGCCAGGTATTTTTCCCAGGCCCAGGCAGAACGCATCATCTCGGTTAAATCTAGTTCTGTTTTCCAGCCTAATTGCTGTTCCGCTTTTTTCACGGCGCCATAAATCTGTTCTACATCTCCGGCACGGCGTGGGCCAATTTGATAATTCAGTTTTTCTCCGCTTACAGTTTCGAAAGCTTTGATTACTTCCAATACAGTGCTGCCTTTGCCAGTTCCGATATTAAATACTTCGAAATTCGAGCTTTTACCTTGTTCTAAAGCATGAAGAGCGGCCACATGCGCTTTGGCCAGATCAACCACATGAATATAATCTCGAACACAAGATCCATCTGAGGTATGGTAATCATTTCCAAAAACGGTTAAGCTATCGCGTTTACCAATGGCCGTTTGGGTAATAAAAGGCACCAGATTTTGCGGCACGCCAATGGGCAATTCGCCAATTAAGGCAGAGGCATGGGCACCCACCGGATTGAAATATCTTAATGAAATGATTTTCAGATTAGCATTTACAGCTGCGGTTTCCTGTAAAATCTCTTCGGCAATTTGCTTGGTATTTCCGTAAGGCGATGCTGCTTTTTGCGTAGGTGCTGCTTCTGTAACCGGCAATACTTCTGGCTGACCGTAAACCGTGCAGCTTGAAGAAAAAACCAGATTTACAGGCTGATTTCCACAAGCATTTAACACGTTAATGAGCGAAAATAGATTATTGCGGTAATATTTTAATGGTTCATTAACCGATTCGCCCACAGCTTTATAAGCGGCAAAATGGATAATACCACTAATGTCCTGATGTTTCTTAAAAAAGTCGGCAGTGGCTGTTTCATCGCACAAATCGAAATCAAAAAACATGGGGCGTTCGCCGCTAATTTTTTCAATCTGATCAATAATTCTTATAGAAGAATTGCTGAGGTTATCTACAATAATGGGCTCGTAACCTGCGGCCACTAATTCTACCACAGTATGCGACCCAATGTAGCCTGTGCCACCAGTAACCAGAATTTTAATTTTTGCCATTATTTATTGTAATAACTAAAATCTTTGTGTTTTATTTCCTGCTCAGGCAGCGATTTAAAATAATCGTACGTAATTTTTAAACCTTCGGCACGGCCAACCTTGGGCTCCCAGCCCAAAATGGATTGTGCTTTGCTAATATCCGGGCGGCGCTGCTTAGGGTCGTCTGTTGGTAAGGTCTCGTAAACCATTTTTTGTTTGGTTCCGGTGAGTTTAATAATCTCTTCGCCAAACTCTTTAATGGTAATTTCATCGGGATTACCAATGTTTACCGGCTGGGCATAATCTGATAAAAGTAAACGGTAAATACCTTCTACCAAATCATCTACATAACAGAAAGAACGGGTTTGAGAACCATCGCCAAAAACGGTTAGATCTTCTCCACGCAGAGCCTGACCAATAAAGGCGGGCAATACCCGGCCATCATTCAGTCGCATCCGCGGACCATAGGTATTAAAAATACGGACAATACGAGTTTCTAATCCGTGAAAGGTGTGGTAGGCCATGGTCATGGCTTCCTGAAAACGCTTAGCCTCATCGTAAACTCCACGAGGTCCTACCGGATTTACATTGCCCCAATATTCTTCTGGTTGCGGATTTACAGTCGGGTCGCCATACACTTCTGAAGTAGAAGCAATCAATATTCTTGATTTTTTATTTCGGGCTAAACCCAGCAGGTTATGGATACCCAATGAACCTACTTTAAGGGTTTGTATCGGGATTTTAAGGTAATCGATTGGGCTGGCGGGAGAGGCAAAATGCAGGATATAATCCAGCTCTCCGGGCACGTATACAAATTTGGAAACATCGTGGTGGTAAAATTCAAAATTTTCGAGCTTAAACAGGTGTTCGATATTGCGCAAATCGCCGGTAATGAGATTATCCATAGCTATAACATGGTAATCTTCTTTAATAAAGCGATCGCATAAATGCGAACCCAAAAACCCGGCGGCTCCGGTAATTAATACGCGTTTTCTGCTCATGATTGGATGAGTTTACGGCCAATACTATTGTAATAATAGCCTAAATCAATCATTTTTTCTAAATCGTATAAATTACGTCCATCAAAAATAATTTTGTTTTTGAGCTGCTGCTCCATCAATTCAAAATCCGGATTACGAAAAACAGACCATTCGGTTACAATCAATAAAGCATCGGCATCGCTTAAGGTATCGTAAGCGTTGCTGGCAAATTCAATTTGATTACCTAATAATTTTTGAACGTTTGGCATCGCTTCCGGATCGAAAGCGGAAACCGTAGCTCCTGCTTTTAACAATTCATCAATAATATATAATGCTGGGGCTTCGCGAATATCGTCGGTTTCTGGCTTAAAGGCCAGGCCCCATATGGCAAACTTTTTACCCTTAAGATCCCCATTAAAATATTGTTTTACTTTATCTGATAGTACTTTTTTCTGTATTTCGTTAACTTCCATTACGGAATTAAGGATTTTAAAATCGTACTGATTTTCATTGGCGGCTATAGCTAAAGCTTGCACATCTTTAGGGAAGCAACTGCCGCCATAGCCTACGCCTGGGAACAGGAAACGTTTCCCGATACGGTCATCGGCACCAATTCCGCGTCGTACGGCATCTACATCGGCACCCACCAATTCGCATAAATTGGCAATCTCATTCATGAAGGATATTTTAGTAGCCAAAAAAGAATTGGCCGCATATTTGGTCAATTCAGAAGAACGTTCATCCATGAAAATAATAGGATTGCCCTGACGTACATATGGACCATATAATTCGGCCATCAGTTTCTGCGCTTTTTCACTTTGAGTTCCTACTACTACGCGGTCGGGTTTCATGAAATCATCCACGGCTACACCTTCACGTAAAAATTCAGGGTTAGAAACTACATCAACTTCTACTTGGGTATGCTGCGTAAAAACAGCTTTTACTTTATCTGCAGTGCCCACCGGTACGGTAGATTTGGTAACCACCACTTTATAATCGGTAATCAATTCGGCAATATCTTTGGCAGCGCCCAAAACATAACTTAAATCAGCAGCACCATCGCCATTGGGCGGGGTTGGCAGCGCCAGAAAAATAATTTGAGCATCGGCAATGGCTTCGGCCAAATTACTAGTAAATTTCAATCTGTCCTGTGCAATATTGCGATGAAATAAAACATCCAGTCCGGGTTCATAAATAGGCACCCGGCCATCTTTCATCATTTGCACTTTTTCTGCATTTATATCAACACAAGTCACGGTATTTCCGGTTTCTGCAAGGCAGGTGCCTGTTACTAAACCCACATATCCTGTTCCTACAACGGCTATTTTCATCCAGCTAGATAATTTTTTAGGTAATTTAACATTAACTTCGGCGAAGTTAAGATTTTTAGATGCTTTTTTTGTACCGCATAGGCATATCCGCATTTTATTGGCTAATGAAGTTAGCTGCACTCTGGCACCCTAAAGCCAGGCTATGGGTACATGGCAGAAAAAATCTATTGGCACAAATCCAGTCAAAATTTAATGGCCTAGACGAAACTGCCTGGTTTCATTTTGCCTCCTTGGGCGAATTTGAACAAGGCAGGCCGGTAATGGAAGCGCTAAAAAAAGCCGAACCCGATACCAAACTGGTAGTTACGTTTTTCTCTCCTTCGGGATATGAGATTAGAAAAAATTACGCTTTGGCGGAAGCTGTTTTCTACCTCCCCTTGGATACTCCTGCAAATGCAGTCGAATTTATCCGGCTGATTAACCCAAAAATTGCGGTATTTACCAAATATGAATATTGGTTTTTCTTTTTTAGGGATCTATCTCGAAAGCAGATTCCGCTATATATCATTTCGGGTATTTTCAGAAAAAACCAGGTATTTTTTAAAGCATACGGAAGCCTGCACCGGCAAATGCTCCACTTTGTGACTCACTTTTTTGTGCAGAATGCAGAGAGCAAGCATTTATTAGGGGAATTAAATATCAAAAACGTGAGTATAAGCGGCGATACCCGTTTTGACCGGGTGGCAGAACTGGCTCAAAACCCTAAATATTTGCCCGAAATCAAAGCTTTTTGTGGAGATAGCAAGGTATTTATTGCCGGCAGTACCTGGCCGCAAGATGAAGCTTTACTGCTTGAATTGATTCAAAATTACCCGGA
>CAZFAE010000011.1:15012-47152 GCA_964516035.1 uncultured Sphingobacterium sp. | reverse complement strand
CCAGGCCTTAGCTACAAGGCCGGTGGAGTTTATCCCGATTTTTTATCGGGACTGCAACAGGGTTTAATTTGCAAAACCAATCGTCACCTTGAGCTTGTCGAAAGGTGAATCTCTCAACTCCACCTGCTTTTCGATATGTTCTTTAAGGCATATCGAACTTGAGAATAAATAGGGATTTAAATCCCTAATAATAAAGCTTCGAGATGCGCCAAGCTAACATCTCGAAGAGCGAGATTCTTTGAAAAACTCAGGATGATAATCGACAAAAACTATATAAAACAAAAAACATAAACTTAAAAAGCTCCTCGACGGGCGTCAGGAGCTTTTTAGAACTAACCAATTATAAACCTAGAATAAGGTAGCCATGAGTAAGGAATCGAACCTCAGCGCTTATGAGCACTTACCTGTTTGTTTTATTAAACTTCTCACAGTAAACAATTATTGATAATTGATTAATACAAATATACTACGATAGTGCATTTATTGCAAATATGGCAACATTAATATTTAATTTTTATTATAATTGTAATAAAAAATACATCTACATAAAAATTCAATAAAATATGAACGAAAAAAAGCCTCAAAATTTAGAAATTGATAATCTGGATAAAGAAATCTTATCCATTTTAATGACTGATGCTACCATTCCGTACACAGAAATTGCCAAAAAACTGGTCATTTCCGGCGGAACCGTTCACGTTCGGATGAAAAAAATGCAGGATATGGGAATTATTGAAGGTTCTCAACTCAACATCAATGCCCAAAAAATTGGTTATGACATTTGCGCTTTTTTAGGTATTTATCTTCAAAAAGGTTCCAAATACAACGAAGCCGTTGAACGGCTAAAAGAAGTAAAAGAAATTGTAGAACTGCATTATTGCACCGGCGCTTACAGTATGTTTGCCAAAATTATTTGCCGCGACACCAGCCATCTTAGGCGGGTGTTGAATGATGGCATTCAGGCAGCACCCGGCATACAGCGTACCGAAACTTTTATCTCACTAGAAGAAAGTATCCGCAGACAGATAAAACTTGATTAACACTAAAAAAGCCTCCCCGAAATTCGGGGAGGCTTTTGCTTATCATTGGTTTTGAACTTTTATTTGCTCACGTAAAGCACTTCTTTAACCGCTTTAATTACCCGCTCTGCATTTGGTAATGCTTCCTGAATTAAAGTAGGTGCATAAGGCAAAGGCACATCTGCACAGTTAATGCGGATAATTGGCGCATCGAGGTAATCGAAAGCTTCACGCTGAACGTGGAAAGCAATATCGGTAGAAATAGATGCCAATGGCCAAGCCTCTTCTACAATTACCATGCGGTTGGTTTTCTTTACCGAAGTAAACAGGGTTTCATAATCAATTGGGCGAACGGTACGTAAATCAATTACTTCTACATTCACACCTTCTTTGGTTAATTCTTCTACGGCAGGCATTACCACACGGCTTAACATTTTACCAAAGGTTACGATGGTTACATCGCTGCCTTCTTTAACCACACGGGCTTTACCAATTGGCAGGTAATATTCTTCTTCCGGAACGTGTCCTTTATCGCCATACATTACTTCAGACTCCATAAAAATAATTGGATCCGGGTCAATAATAGCTGATTTTAATAAACCTTTTGCTTCGTAAGGATCGGCCGGAACCACCACTTTTAAGCCCGGGCAGTTGGCGTACCAGTTTTCGAAATTCTGAGAGTGCTGGGCACCTAACTGACCAGCATTTCCGGTTGGACCACGAAATACCATTGGTGAACCAAACTGTCCGCCGCTCATAGAGAGCATTTTGGCAGATGAATTGATTACCTGATCAATCGCAACCAGCGAAAAATTGAAAGTCATGAATTCTACAATCGGTTTTAAACCGTTCATAGCGGCACCAACCGCAATACCGGCAAAACCCAGTTCGGCAATTGGGGTATCAATAACCCGTTTTGCACCAAACTCATCTAGCATGCCCTGGCTCACTTTGTAAGCACCGTTATATTCAGCTACTTCTTCACCAATTAAAAAGACTTTTTCGTCTTTTCTCATTTCCTCACTCAAGGCTTCGCGAAGCGCTTCTCTGAATTGTATTTCTCTCATGGTTGTATTAAAAATCAAATTTCGGAAGGCAAATATAAATTTATTGTTTGAAATCTGTGGTAACGATTTTGTAAGCTTTGTTAATCTTCATTCTCATCGCCACCGGCAAATTCCAATAGGTCAAATGGCTGGCGGAAATTGCTGCGCACAAAAGTACACCAGTTGCAATCTTCTTTACCACAACCGTTAAAATTATGTTTTTTGATATTCTGATAAGTTTCCTTAATCTGATTACGCACCAGGCTTAAATGTTCTGGCAGGATAATCACTTTAGATTTTACATATTTTTCTTCGTAAGGCTCTACAAAATCAAAGTCTACTCCCTGAACCTCCCAATCGTGCTGGCGATCGTTTTGAACCAGCAACTGATAAAATACAGCCTGTCGCCAATAATCTCCACCCAAAATATTTTTATCATCAGGCGCTTTTAATTTTTCTACCGCATTTTTATAATTACCGGTTTTATAATCCACAATGGTTACCTTTTTCCCATCCAGCTCCACTTTATCTAAAGATCCGTTTACCGGAACGCCATCAATTTCTACCAGTTTAATTTTATGTTCCGTCAAAGCATTTTTATTCCACTCCGGCGTATAGCGCTGATAATAATCGGGCAGAATTTTATCGCCATATTCCATGCGGCGTTTAAACTGTTCGTCTGTAAATGCTTCACGATTCCGTTTCATGTACCAGTAAAAATCGTCCATAAATTCATCCAATCTATGAAACTCATTATTGTTTTCGGGCAGTTTGCGGAACAGTTTATTTAAGGCCCAATGTACCGCCGAACCAAAAGTCATGGTATCGTTTTTGCCGCAAGGCACCTGGATAAGATTCTGGAAATAAAACTTCAGCGGACAATCTAAATAATTATTGAGATGGGTTACACTAAGTGTATATTTCTCTAATAAATGATCAATAAAAGGCCCGTCTACCAAACCCGGACTCAGGCGTTCATTCAAGGTGAATTGCAGGGTAAAAAAGTCAACCAAATCGTTGGATGAAACCTCCATGGTTTGTACCTGTAAATCGGTAGCGGCCAAAATTTCTCCAATAAAAACGGTGGCTTCTAAAGGTTTCCCTGATTCATTAGCCTCCGGATAAGAAATAAATAATTCTTTACGGGCCCGGGTTAGTGCCACATAAAATAAACGGCGCAGTTCTTCTTCATCGCTGGCGCTTGGTAATGAAGAAAACACGGTATCGGGTAATTGATATTGCCCAGATGAGTTTTTACGTTTCCCCTCCCAAACGTTTTTGGTGCTACCCACCAAAAACACATAATCGAATTCTAATCCTTTTGAACCATGGCAGGTTAAAAAATTAACTCCGGTTTCATTAAATACCGACTGGTTCAATTCTAGCGGCAAATCATTTTCTTCAAGCAAATCAAGCAGGTTTACAAATTCTGACAATTTCAAATCTGGCTTTTTACGGCTTTCTTCTTTAAGGAAATTGAAGAGTGAAGTAAGCACCTGCATTAGCCAGGTTTTATCGGGCGATTTAAGTACATAAGCCAAAATACCGCCACGCACAATCATTTTTTCAAACAAATTATGCAGCGTCAGGTTATAGGCATCCTTAATCCAATATTCAAAATCGTCGCTTAAACGCTTAATCTGTTTGTGACTTTCGCTTTTCAGCGATTCATTTTCTGCACTCCGGGCCAGCTCATATATTTTACGGCGTATGGAAATTTTTTCTTTGCTGGCATAATTATGCTGGTTTACCTCTACGCTGATGCGGGCCACATCCATGGGGTCTATCTCATAAAAATCATAATGCATAATTTCGAAAAGCAATACATCTCCGCTGTAAGAAAACTCATTTTCTAGAGCGATATATCGCAACAGATTGATGATTTTTTTACCAAAAGGCTCTTTTAAAATATTGACTTTCTTTTTGGTATTTACCGGTATATCTTTTAGTTGAAAATACCTGGCCAGCTCTTGCCCCGAACGGTGTTCTTTATAAATCACTGCAATTTCTTGCGGCGCTACACCTTCGGCAATCAAGTCTTCTACCTGTTTGGTTAAATGGGCAAACTCCTGAAACTGGCTGCTGTAAGCCCTAATGCAAGGCTGCAAAATAGAACCAGAATATTTTTCATTTTTAGCCGTTAAAAATTTACTCAAACCGGGCAGTTTTACCCTTTCCAAATTATTTTCTATCAATACCCGAGCCGTATCTAAAATAGTTTGAGAAGAGCGGTAATTATCGGTAAGCATTACATGGTATAGCTCTTTGGCATATTGCGAATGGTAGGCTTCAATATTTTGAACATTGGCGCCCTGAAAACGGAAAATAGACTGGTCATCGTCGCCCACCACAAAAATATTAGGACTATCCCAATAACTGATTAATAAATGAATCAACTCATTTTGCGAACCGCTGGTATCCTGATATTCATCAACCAAAACATATTGAAAACGCTCCTGATAATTGAGTAGAAAGTGTTCGTCCTTTTTAAAAGCCTCTAAAACCCAAAGAATCATATCGTCGTAATCGTAACGATTCATTTGGCGCATCATTTTGCGGTAATTGCGAAACTCGTTGGCTGCGGCACGTAGTTTTTCGAGCGATTCTTTTAGTTTTTCAAAAGCAGGTTTCAAATCTCCGGGCTGATAATCTTTACCCTTTTTCTGATAGCGGTAGTCTTTATGATATTTAGAACCGGGTTCAGCATCCAAAATCATCGCTAAAAATTCATCAATTTTTTGGCTGATGTATTCCGGCGTCCAATCCTCCTTTTTCATGGTGGCGTACAAATGCTGCAAGCGCCTGATTTCATAATATACTTCTCCCCTAAATCGCTTCAGCGGATGGTCTTTATCAAAACCATCTACCAGGTTTCGGAAAAGTTCCACCCGTTCCAAATCAGAAATTACATCCAGTTCCAGCTTCCCAAAGTAATCCAGATTTTCCTGGATGATATCGTTACAAAAAGCATGAAAAGTATAAATATTTACCCGGTAAGCCTCAGGGCCAATAAACTCAAACAAGCGTTTTCGCATAGCCACAGCGCCGGCTTCGGTATAAGTTAAGCACAAAATATTATGCGGCTGGGCATCGGTATCTAACAAAATTTTACCAATCCGGGCGGCCAGAATTTGGGTTTTACCCGTTCCGGGACCGGCAATTACCAATACGGGGCCCTCAATCTGGTTAACAGCCTTCAGCTGATTTTCATTCAATTGAGCCAGGGCTTTCTGGAAATTTTCGTTGTATTTATTGAGTGCTTGCATACCGAATTAAAGGTAAATAAAAGGATGAAATTTATGGTCCACAACGACCGGTATTGTCTTTCAATTTTTAAAAACAATAATGCCGAATAGTTAAATTTTTAAATTTAATTGCATTAATCTTTTTTTATACGCTCTTTTGCATTCTAAAATGAGTTTTAACACCCAAATATCTGACATTCAGTGTCGCCAGACTTTCTCGAGAATGGCCCCTAAATCGCTATGCGGTATGGGTAGTATTGAAGGGTTTGTGTACAAACATCGACGATCCTTTATGCCGAGGACCTGAATCCCGGCATAACCCTCTCCGGCAGCTATTTCCTGCCAAAAATCAAACATAAATTTTTAACCCAAAGACTAAAAACGTAGTCTTTTTCCGTTCAAAAAACGGAGTTTTTCTTTACCACGAATATGAAAGAAAACGATTTTGTTGTCGTACCGGCAACCAAAGAACACATCAGTTATGCTGAGCAAATTTGCCATGAAATGGCCGAATCTGCCAAAGCCCGAGGTACGGGTATTGCCCAGCGTACGCCAGAATATGTAAGCCAGAAAATATTAGAAGGCAAGGCGGTTATTGCCCTACACAAAGATGGCCGATGGGCTGGTTTTTGTTATATTGAGACCTGGAGCCACGGACAATTTGTGGCCAACTCGGGTTTAATTGTTAATCCCGAATTTAGAAACCAGGGTTTGGCCAAAGCCATTAAATACCGAGTTTTTCAATTATCGCGTCAGCAATATCCGCAGGCTAAAATATTTGGATTAACTACCGGCCTGGCCGTGATGAAAATCAACTCTGAACTGGGTTACGAACCGGTAACTTATTCTGAATTAACTCCGGACGAAGAATTCTGGAAAGGATGCCAAAGCTGTGTAAATTTTGAAATTTTACAAAGTAAGGGGCGCAAAAACTGCATGTGTACGGCTATGTTATGGGATCCGGCAGAAAAAGAAAAGGAAGTGGCGCAAAAAATGAAAAAACTGAGTCATAAGGCTTCATTGCTAAAAAGAATCGAAAACAAATTGAAGAGATCGGCAAAAATGATTTTAACCTTGATGGCGCTTAGCCCTAAATTATTTGATTGATATGAAAAAGAAAGTTGTTTTAGCTTTTAGCGGGGGGTTAGATACTTCTTTTTGTTGCATTTACCTATCGCAAGATCGCAATTTGGAGGTGCATTCGGTAATAGTAAATACCGGCGGTTTTTCTGATGATGAATTAAAACAGATTGAAGAACGAGCTTATGCGCTGGGCGTAGCCAGCCATGCCGTGGTAGATGAAACCGAAAACTATTACCAAAGTTGCATCAAATACCTGGTATTTGGCAACGTATTAAAAAACGCAACTTATCCGCTTTCGGTAAGTGCCGAAAGGGTAAGCCAGGCTACAGCCATTGCCAATTATGTGAAAAAAATTGGTGCAGATTATGTGGCCCACGGCAGTACCGGAGCCGGTAATGATCAGGTTCGTTTTGATATGATATTCAACATCCTGATTCCAGGTGTAGAAATTATTACGCCTATCCGCGATTTAAAATTATCACGCGAAGCAGAAATTGACTATTTAAAAGAACGCGGCGTAGTGTACAGCGCCGAAAAAGCCCGTTATTCTATCAATAAAGGCATTTGGGGCACTTCGGTAGGCGGAAAAGAAACACTTACTTCTAACGAAACTTTACCCGAAGAAGCATGGCCAACCCAGGTTACCGAAACCGGATCACAGAAATTGGAATTGACTTTTGAGAAAGGAGAATTAGTGGGGTTAGACGGAGAAAAACTCAATCCCGTTCAGGCTATTCAAAAATTACAAGCCATTGCAGCACCGTATGGCATTGGCCGTGATATCCACGTTGGCGATACCATTATTGGCATTAAAGGCCGGGTTGGTTTTGAGGCGGCTGCGCCGATAATTATTATCAAGGCACACCACACTTTAGAAAAACACACCTTAACCAAATGGCAGCTGAGCTGGAAAGACCAATTGGCTGCTTTTTATGGAAATTGGCTGCACGAAGGCCAATTCCACGACCCAATTATGCGTGATTTGGAGGCCTTTCTGCAAAGCAGCCAGCAAAGTGTAAGCGGTAAAGTGTTTGTAGAATTGCATCCGTACCGCTTCCAAATCATCGGTATAGAATCTAAACACGATTTAATGTCGAGCAAATTTGGCAGCTATGGCGAAATGAATAATGCTTGGACCGGCGAGGATGTAAAAGGTTTCTCTAAAATATTTGGCAATCAGGTAATGATATGGCATAAAGTAAACGGCCATGATTAAGGCCGGCATTGTAGGTGGCGCAGGCTATACCGGCGGAGAATTGATCCGGATTTTGGTTAATCACCCCGAAGTGAAGATCGCTTTTGTACACAGCAACAGCCATGCTGGCAAACGAATAGATACTGTTCATACTGATTTATTGGGCGATACCGATCTGGTTTTTACCGATGAAGTTAGCGAGGAAATAGATGTACTGTTTTTATGTGTAGGCCATGGCGATGCGAAACAGTTTCTGGAAACCAATCCTATAGAAGAAACGGTTAAAATTATTGATCTATCTCAAGATTTTAGATTAGCCCACAACTCACAACATACAACCCGCAACTTCATTTACGGTCTACCCGAATTGAATCGCGATGGCATTAAAAAAGCGCAACATATTGCTAACCCAGGCTGTTTTGCTACCTGCATCCAGCTAGGTTTATTGCCTTTGGCAGCAAAAGGATTGCTAAAATCTGAAGTGCATATCAGTGCTACTACTGGCTCAACAGGCGCAGGTCAGGGTTTAGCTGCTACTTCGCATTTCAGCTGGCGCAACAATAATCTATCAGTATACAAAGCATTTACTCATCAGCATTTAAATGAGATTGGCGAAAGCCTAAACCAATTGCAAAACGGGTTTAACCAGACGTTAAACTTTATCCCGCAAAGGGGAGATTTTACCCGAGGCATTTTAGCGGGCATGTATTTGGAGACCGATTTAAGCCTGAACGAAGCTTACGATTTGTACGAGAATTACTACCGCGATGCAGCCTTTACGCACATCAGCAAAGTAAATATTGACCTAAAACAGGTGGTGAACACCAATAAGTGTATCATCCATTTAGAAAAACACGGAAACAAATTATTCATCGTCAGCATTATTGATAATTTATTAAAAGGCGCTTCCGGACAGGCGGTTCAGAATATGAATTTGATGTTCGGTTTGGATGAAAAAGCTGGATTGAGATTAAAAGGAACAGGGTTTTAGTTAAGAGAGTACAAAGTGTAAAGTAGAAAGTTAAAAGTTAGAGTAAACTGCTAATTAAAAAAGTTAAATTTATTTATGCAGAATTACAAAGACTTAATTGTTTGGAACAAATCGCATGATTTGGTTTTGTTGATTTATAAAAGTGTTTCTTCTTTTCCAAAAGAAGAAACTTACAATTTAGTAAGTCAGCTTAAAAGAGCAAGTTCCTCAATTCCAACAAATATTGCAGAAGGAAGTGGCAGGTTCACTCAAAAAGACTTTGCCTCTTATTTACAAAATGCCTTAGGCTCAGCACAGGAAGTAGAATATTTACTGTTACTATCAAAAGATTTAGAATTTATAAACCAAGAATTATATATACAGTTAAATCAAAAAATTAATGAGATCAAGGCAATGCTGATTGCTTTAATTAAGAAAGTCAGATTGTAAAATGAACTTTAAACTTTTAACCTTCAACTTTAAACTGAATTGAAACTATTCGACGTATATCCATTAAACGATATTGAAATTGTAAAGGCTATGGGCAGCGCTGTTTGGGATGCTAATGGACAGGAATACCTGGATTTGTACGGCGGGCATGCTGTAATTTCTATTGGGCATACCCATCCGCACTATGTAAAACGCATCACGGACCAATTAAATCAGATTGGCTTTTACTCCAACTCCATTAAAATTGGCGTACAAGAACAATTGGCCGAAAGCTTAGGGCGTATTTCTGGCAAAACCGATTACCAGTTGTTTTTATGTAACTCCGGGGCCGAAGCCAACGAAAATGCCTTGAAATTAGCATCCTTTTATAACGGCCGTAAAAAAGTAATCGCTTTTAAAGGTGCTTTCCACGGACGTACTTCGCTGGCTGTTTCGGCTACCGATAACCCTAAAATTATTGCTCCGGTAAACCAAACCGATAACGTGATTTTTCTGCCGCATAATGATGAATTGGCTTTACAAGCCGCTTTCGATCAGTCTGGCGCCGAAATCTCTTCGGTAATTATAGAAGGTATTCAAGGAGTAGGTGGCATTAAAGTAGCCAACAATAGCTTTTTACAATTGATCCGTTTGTTGTGCGATCAACACGATTCGGTTTTTATTGCCGATTCCGTACAATGCGGTTATGGCCGTACCGGTCAGTTTTATGCACACGATTTTGCCAGCGTTAATGCTGATATCTATTGCATGGCTAAGGGCATGGGCAACGGCTTCCCAATAGGTGGAATTTCCATTGCGCCCAAGTTAAAACCATGGCATGGTATGCTGGGTACTACTTTTGGGGGCAACCACTTGGCATGCGCCGCAGCTTTGGGAGTTTTAGAAGTAATGCAGCAAGAACAGTTGATGCAAAATGCAACCACAATTGGCGATTATTTGATAACCGAGCTCAAAAAGTTTAAAGAAGTAAAAGAAGTACGTGGCCGTGGATTGATGATTGGGATAGATTTACCCGAAGAATTGGCACATGCCAAAAAAGACCTGCTTTTTAAACACCATATTTTTACCGGAGAAGCCAAACCAAATGTGATTCGTTTATTACCGGCTCTGAATATTAATCAAGCGAATGCCGATCAGTTTTTGGACGCCTTTACTCAAGTGATAAGGTAAAAGGTTGAAGGTTTAGGGTAAAAGGTTTTAAATCTAAAGTCGTAAATTAATGGAGAATAAAATCTCCTAAAAATGAGGGACTATAAAAAACTAGATGTTTGGAAAAAGGCTCACGTGCTTAACCTATTTATAAAGAAAAACATAGCTGTAAAATTTCCAAAAGAAGAAAAATATGAGCTCAGCTCACAATTAACAAGAGCCTCCTTATCCATTCCACTTAATATTGTGGAAGGATGTGGAAGATATACAGATAAAGACTTTGCCCATTTTTTAGATACCTCTTTAGGTTCAATTAATGAAGTAGATTATTGTTGCCTTTGCGCATCAGAACTGAATTATATTACCGAGGACGATTATTCAAAAGTAAATGCATAATTAAATGAAGTAAGAGCTATGCTGATCAACTTCATCAAATTTTTAAGAAACAAAAAACAACCTTAAACCATACACCTATACCCTTTACCCTAAAATGAAATTATTCTCTTCCGTTCATGATGTAGATCAAATTCAAACTTTGCTTCAAGAAGCTTTGGCGCTAAAGGCCAATCCTTACGCACATCAGAATCTGGGCAAAACCAAAACCCTGGGGTTGGTTTTTCTGAACCCAAGTTTACGTACCCGCCTAAGCACCCAAAAAGCTGCGGCTAATTTAGGTATGCAGGTTATGGTGGTGAATATGGCTCAAGACGGCTGGGCTTTAGAAACCCAAGATGGTGTGGTAATGAACGGTACCAGTGTAGAGCATATTCGCGAAGCGGCAGCAGTAATGGGCGAGTATTGCGATATTTTAGGACTTCGTTCTTTTCCGAAATTACATAACCGCGAAGAAGATTATAGCGAAGATCTCTTTAATAAATTTGTAAAATTCTGCGGCGTACCGGTAGTAAGTTTAGAAAGTGCCACTCGCCATCCGCTGCAAAGCCTGGCCGATTTGGTAACCATTAAAGAAAATCAAACCAAGGCCAAGCCCAAAGTAGTTTTAACCTGGGCACCGCATGTAAAGGCTTTACCTCAGGCAGTTCCCAATTCTTTTTCAGAATGGATGGCCAAAGCACAACAGGAAGGATTGATCGATTTTGTAATTACCCATCCCGAGGGTTTTGAATTGGCTGAAGAATTTACGCCCGGCGTAAACATCATCCACAATCAGGACGAAGCCCTAAAAGATGCCGATTTTATTTATGTAAAAAACTGGTCGAGCTACCGCGATTATGGAAAAGTATTGGCCGATGCATCAGATTGGATGCTGACGATTGATAAATTAAAATCGGCGCCAAACGCTAAAATTATGCATTGTTTACCCGTTCGCCGCGATCTGGAATTATCTTCAGAAATTTTAGATAGCGAACGATCTTTAGTAATAACAGAAGCAGGAAACCGGGTTTGGGCGGCACAAGCCGTTTTAAAAAGAATGCTGGAAGCCTAAACGATGGAAAAACTAACTGTTGTAAAAATTGGCGGAAACGTAATCGATCATCCGGAGCATTTATCCGGGTTTTTGAAGCAATTTGCTGCCTTGCAAGGAGCTAAGATTTTGGTGCATGGCGGCGGCAAACTAGCTACCCAGCTTGCAGAGCAATTGGGCATTCCGGCACAACTCATTGATGGCCGTCGGATTACCGATGCCGAAACTTTACGCCAGGTAACTATGGTTTATGCCGGATTAATTAATAAAAATATCGTGGCTCAATTGCAGGCTTTACAAAACAATGCCATTGGTTTAAGCGGTGCCGATGCCAATATGATACAAGCCAAAAAACGTGTTCATGAAACTATTGATTTTGGTTTTGTTGGCGATTTGGATGCAACATCTGTATCCGCCGAAGGCCTAAGAAAAATATTAGCACAAGGTTTAACACCAGTGTTTTCTGCCATTACCCATGACGGAAACGGACAGTTATTAAATACCAATGCCGATACCATCGCTTCTGCCATAGCGATAGCCCTAGCCCAACATTTTGAAACTACTTTGATTTATGGTTTTGAGAAAAAAGGCGTGTTGCTAGATGTAAATGCTAACCATTCAGTTATATCGTTTATTAACCCAGAATCATATTCAGAACTAAAAAAACAGGGCTCCATACATAGCGGCATGCTGCCTAAATTAGATAATGCCTTTGCGGCGATTAATCAGGGTGTGAAAAAAGTAATTATTGGCGATGCCTTGGAATTAAACCAACTGGAAAATCCGGCTGGTTTTGGAACTATTTTAACGCAATAAATAATGGCTAAAACAGACTTATTTCCAAAAGCCATCGATTTACTGAAGCAATTGATCAGTACGCCCTCTTTCAGTAAAGAGGAAAATAGCACGGCTGATATTATTGAGCATTTTTTACAATCTAAAGGCGTAAAAACACATCGTAAACTCAATAACATTTGGGCTTACAACCAGCATTTCGATGCGCAAAAGCCAACCATTCTACTCAATTCGCACCACGATACCGTTAAACCCAATGCGGCTTATACCCGCGATCCGTTTTTGGCTGAAGAAATAGACGGAAAACTATTTGGCTTAGGCAGTAACGATGCCGGAGGCTCCCTGGTTTCCCTGATTGCTACCTTTCTTCATTTTTATCCGCAAGAAAACCTGAAATATAATATTTGCTTAGCGGCTACCGCCGAAGAAGAAATTTCTGGCCTTAACGGTCTGGAACTCGTGTTACCAGAATTGGGCAAACTGGATTTTGCTATTGTTGGCGAACCCACTTTAATGGACCTGGCCATTGCCGAAAGAGGTTTATTGGTTTTGGATTGTGAAGCCACCGGCATTTCAGGTCATGCGGCCCGCGAAGAAGGCGAAAATGCCATTTATAAAGCTTTAAAAGATATCGAGTGGTTTAAAACCTATCGCTTTGCGAAAACTTCTAAAGTATTTGGCCCAATTAAAATGAGTGTAACCCTCATTAATGCGGGCACCCAGCACAATGTGGTACCGGCCAGTTGCCAATTTGTGGTAGACGTTCGGGTTACCGATGCCTATCGCAACGAAGAAGTGCTTAAAATTATTCGTCAGAACGTAAGCTGTGAAGTAAACCCTCGTTCTGTTCGCTTAAAGCCCAGCGCAATTGACGAGCAGCATCCTTTGGTACAAGCCGGCATTGCCTTAGGCAAAAAAACTTACGGCTCACCAACCACCTCCGATCAGGCTTTATTGGATATTCCATCTTTAAAAATTGGTCCCGGAGATTCGGCACGCTCTCACTCGGCGGATGAGTTTGTGTATACAGCCGAGATAAAAGAAGGAATAGAATTGTATATTAAGCTGTTAGAAAAAATCGTTTGATCTACGATTTTTAGATTTTCGAATTACGATATAATAAATATTTGATTTTAAGATTTAGAATCTGATTTATGGATAAGGAAATTTTAAGGAAACGCACCAAACTATTTTCGATTGAGATTGGGAAATTGGTACTTGATTTACCTTACAATGTGCTAAACAAAAACTACACCAATCAGATTACCAGAAGTTCGAGTTCTGTTGGAGCAAATTACAGAGCTGCATGTAGAGCAAAATCTACTGCAGATTTTATCAATAAATTAAAAATTGTAGAGGAAGAATTGGACGAAACCATGTTCTTTCTCGAATTACTAAAGGAATTTAATCCCGATAAGGAAGAACGTATTATTGCATGTTGGAAAGAAGGCAATGAACTACTATCGATAATTGTGGCATCTTTGAATACGGTTAGAAAGAATAATCTAAAATCATAAATCCCAAAATCTAAAATAATCCTTGCCAACAAATCTTAATTCGTAAATCCCAAAATCTAAAATCAAAATGAAACTCTGGCAAAAAAATACCCAAACCGAAGCCTCGGTAGAAAAATTTACCGTTGGAAATGATCGCGAATTGGATTTGCAATTGGCTGCTTTTGATGTGCTGGGCTCGCTGGCGCATACACAAATGCTAGCATCTATCGGCTTGTTGAGTGCTTCAGATTTTGCTCAGATTCAGAAAGAACTGCGGACAATTTATGCCGAAATTGAACAGGGCAATTTTACTATCGCGATAGAGGTTGAAGATATCCATTCACAAATTGAGTTGCTTTTGACTCAACGCATCGGCGAAGCCGGCAAAAAAATACATAGCGGCCGTTCACGAAACGACCAGGTTTTGGTAGATCTGAAACTATACTTCAGAAGCGAGATTGAGGCCCTGGCCGAATTGAGCCAAACACTGTTTCAAAATCTCATCGCCTTGAGCGAAAAACACCAGGATAAACTCATGCCAGGTTATACCCATTTGCAAATTGCCATGCCATCTTCCTTTGGTTTATGGTTTGGCGCCTATGCCGAAAGCCTAGCCGACGATCTAGAGATTTTACTGGCCGCCTGGAAAATTAGCAATAAAAACCCACTGGGTTCTGCCGCAGGTTACGGTTCTTCTTTCCCGCTTAACCGCAGCATGACTACCGAGCTTTTAGGTTTCGAGAGTCTGAATTACAATGTGGTTTATGCCCAAATGGGCCGTGGTAAAACAGAACGTATTTTGGCCCAGGCCATGTCATCTTTGGCAGCTACATTGGCTAAACTATCTATGGATATTTGTCTGTTCATCAACCAAAATTTCGGATTTATTAAATTTCCGGATGAACTCACCACCGGTTCGAGCATTATGCCTCACAAAAAAAATCCAGATGTATTCGAATTAATTCGTGGCAGATGCAATAAAATTCAGGCCCTGCCTAATGAAATTGCGATGATGACCACCAACTTACCCTCAGGCTACCACCGCGATTTGCAATTGCTCAAAGAAAATCTATTCCCATCCATCCAATCTTTAAAAGAATGCCTGCAAATGGCCGATTTTATGTTAGGCCATATGGAAATCAAAAACGATATTTTAAAAGACAAAAAATACCAATACCTCTTTAGTGTAGAACAGGTAAACGAAGAAGTTTTAAAAGGTGTGCCTTTCCGCGATGCCTATAAAAAAGTAGGATTGGCCATAGAAAATGGAGAGTTTTCTCATTCAGGAGCTGTAAACCACAGCCACGAAGGCAGTATTGGCAATTTATGCAATGCCCAAATCAATGCGGCTTTCAACCAAGTATTCAGTCAATTTACTTTCAATAAAGTAAGTGCTGCATTACAAAATTTAGCAGGTAAATAAAGCGTAGTTTATTAATTATCTTTGTCTGCATTAAAACAAATCAAAAAATAAACTATGGGCGTTTCTCTGTTGGCACAAACCTTAAAAGGCTCTGAAATTATTAAAATTGGTAACGAAATTAATGAGTTGAAGAAGAAAGGAGAGAAAATTGCCAATTTAACCATCGGCGATTTCGATCCGTCAATTTTCCCTATTCCCAACGGATTAAAACATAGCATTATCGATGCCTACCACGCCAATCATACCAATTATCCGCCGGCAGATGGCGTAAGTGTGCTGAGAGAGCAGGTTTCTGAGTTTCTTTCTGAACGTTACCACCTTTCTTACCAAACTAACCAGATTTTAATTGCCGGAGGTTCACGCCCGCTTATTTATGCCGCTTACCTGGCTTTAGTAGATCCGGGCGATAAGGTAGTTTACCCTGCCCCATCTTGGAATAACAACCACTATTGCCACCTGGCCGGAGCAATTGGTGTAGCCGTAAATACCCAAGCCGAAAATTTGTTTATGCCTACGGCAGATGAATTGCGTCCGCATTTAGCAGGTGCCACCATGCTGGCTTTGTGCTCTCCGCTCAACCCAACAGGAACCATGTTTGGCAAGCAGGCTCTAGAAGAAATTTGCGATTTGGTAATCGAAGAAAATAAAAAACGCAAAGCAGACGAAAAACCATTGTACATCCTGTACGATCAAATTTATTCGATGCTTACGTTCAACGATCAGAAACACGTAGATCCAGTAACCTTACGCCCGGAATTAAAAGATTATGTAATTTATATCGATGGTATTTCTAAATGTTTTGCCGCCACCGGCGTTCGGGTAGGCTGGGCATTCGGACCAGAAAATATTGTTGGCAAAATGCGCTCTATTTTAGGGCACGTGGGTGCATGGTCGCCAAAAGCCGAGCAAATTGCTACCGCAGATTTTTTAAAAGATACCGTAGGGGTAAACACCTACCTGCATGCATTTAAAATGCAGGTACAAAAAAGCCTGGATGCATTGCATCGGGGCATACAAGAATTAAAATCTGAAGGTTTTGAAGTCGATTCCATCGATCCGATGGGTGCTATTTACCTCACTGTAAAAATAGATTATGCCGGTAAAACCACGCCGGACGGCGACTTGCTGCAAAGCAGTGCCGATATCAATTTCTATTTAATTAAAGAAGCCAAAATTGCTTTGGTGCCATTCTCTGCGTTTGGTACCGGCCCTGAGGTAAACTGGTTTAGGGCTTCGGTGGGAGCCTGTACTTTAAACGATATTCAAGAAATGCTTCCGCGATTAAAAGCGGCTTTATCTAAATTAAAATAAATCTAAACACATGGCCTTCGGAAAACTTTATCTCTTACCGGTACCTTTAGCCGAAGCATCTGCAGCAAAGGTTTTACCTGCCGCACAAACAGACATCATTAATCGCATCAAACATTATGTGGTTGAAAATGAAAAAACGTCACGGCGTTGGCTGCGTGAAATGGGCCTCAAAACTCCGCAAAGCGAACTTGATATTTTGGTTTTCGATAAACGAACTAATAAACAGCAATTGGCCGAATATTTTAGGGCGCTTAAAGCCGGAAATGATGTGGGGCTAATGAGCGAAGCTGGCTGTCCGGGTATTGCCGATCCAGGCGCCGAACTCATTGCCGAAGCACATCGCCTGGGCATTAGCGTGGTGCCTTTGGTGGGGCCAAGTTCTATTCTGTTAGCCTTAATGGCTTCGGGCTTTAACGGTCAGAGTTTTGCTTTTCAAGGATATTTACCCATTGATAAGTTGCAAAGAGCCAAACGCATTAAAGAATTAGAAGGCCTGGCGGAAAAGCAAAATCAAACGCAAATTTTTATCGAAACTCCTTTTAGAAATAATCAGGTAATGGATGAATTGCTGAGAACCTGCAGCATCCATACGCAATTGTGTATTGCCTGCGATATTACAGACGAAAACGAGTTTATCCAAACCAAAACCATAGCCAATTGGAAATTGCAGGTGCCAGAATTGCACAAGCGGCCAGCCATTTTTCTATTGTATAAACGGGCTTAAATTAGCCGTGAATACCTTCGCCTTTGCCATATCGCTGAATTACTTCGGCTTCGTATGCTAAAAATTCATTCCAGCGTTTTTCTACATCAATATCGCCGGCATATTTTTTGGCCATTCTTAAAAACATGGTATAATGCCCGGCTTCGCTAATCATCAATTCATGATAAAATTCGGCCAATTGCTTGTCGTTGATGTGTTCTGACATTACCTTGAAACGTTCGCAGCTGCGGGCTTCTATCATGGCCGAAAACAGTAAACGATCTACCAATTGCTGCTCACGGCCGCCGCCTTTTACCAAAAACTGAAACAATTCGTTTACGTAATGATCTTTCCGTTCGCGGCCCAACACAAAACCACGCTCTATAATCAAATCGTGCACCCGTTTAAAATGCTCCATTTCTTCTTGCGCAAGCATGGCCATTTCATTTACCAAATCAGATAGATTCGGGTTTTGAACAATGATGGTAATGGCATTGGTAGCCGCTTTTTGTTCGCAAAAAGCATGGTCGATGAGAATTTCTTCGATATTACTTTCTACCACATTTTTAACCCAAAGCGGGTCGGTAGCTAATTTTAATTTGAGAATGGTACCGTCTTTAGCCATAATTAGAAATTTCCTCTTAAACTGAACACGAAGTTACGTCCCGGAGCCGAAATACCCGAAGCAAAAACCCGATAATTTTGATCTAAAATATTTTCGAGCGCCAGCTGCAGTTTCAGTTTCGTATTGAGCTGATAGCCATTCCGGAAATTAAGGGTATACCATGCCGGCATCCCGCTAGGTGTTGCCTGGGGTAAATTATCTTCGCCGTTGGGGTTATAATCTTTTAATTTTTTAGCGCCATTGTATTCCACAAAAAACTCTGCCTGGTATTTTTTATGCTGATAGCTGATACTGCTGGAACCAAAAAATGGGGGTATATGGTCTAGAGGCAATGCTGTTGGCGTAGAAGTAATTCGGGCAAAGGTATACGTGGCTTCGTTTTTAAAGGCTAATTTGGGGCTAATCATCAGGTTAAAACCAGCCGAAAATCCATATAAATAAGCTTGATTGGCATTTACATTGGTGCTTACATTACTCAGCTGGCCGTTGTAGGTAATCTGGCTCTGGCCGTTAAAAGTAGCGGGCTGGGTAGTAATGGCATCGCGGTACCAGGTATAAAATCCATTGAGATGAAAACTGCTTTGATTGGCAAAATTCTTCTCCAAAGCTAATTCCACGTTGTAGGTGTATTCTGGTTTCAAATTCGGGTTGGGTACAATAACCGATCCGGCCAGGCTTTCAAAAACTTTGGCCAAATCGTCTACATTAGGTGCCCTAAAACCGGTAGAACCCAATAAAGCCAGGTTCCAGTTGTTTCCAGGTTTAAAAATTAAGCCCAAATTTCCGCTCCAAGCCAGGTTGTTTTGCTCCACGGTATTGAAAGGGAATGGGAAAAAGGTTTTATCATTGAATTGGGCTTGCAGGTTAACCAGATTTAAGCGTATTCCGCTGCTTAACAGCCATTTTTCATTCATTTCCCAACGATGGGCCAAAAAAGCCGCTGCAGTAAACATTTCCGATCCGCCATCCGGATAACGGGTATCTAAAGCACTGCGAAGACCCGTATTTACATTTAATTGATAGGCTGATGAGTTCACCTCGTTATGGGTAAACTCTAAACCATAACTCAATTCTTGCTGGCCCCATTTTTTATCAAAATCGGCATTTAAAGAAATTACGCCCACCTGCTCTAAACGATTATTCAGGCTGATATTATTTAAGCGGCGATCGTGGCGGCTTTCTTCAATATCCTGAAAAGCCAAAGTAATGTTTGATTGATTGAACCAGCCTTTAAAACCCTGCAATTGCAATTGATAGGATCCTAAAAATCGTTTTTGCGGACCATAATACCATTCGGCAAAACGGGGCTGGTTATTTTGCAATTGCACCAAACGATCGTATCGGGGTACATCAGAAGAATTAGAATATTGAAAATTGAGGAAATGGCTGATGCGTTGGCTCGAAATGTAGCGCAATTTCTGCATCAGATCGAACTGCTGATAGCCTGATGCCCATTGTTTTTCCGGCTTGGGATTAATGGCTACCATATCCTGATTTCCCTGCCTGTTGACGATATAAATGCTTTTCCAGGCTTCGCTGCTATACTTATTCTTGCCTTGGCGGAGATCATTAAAATCAGAAAAACTGATATTGGTAAAACTAGCCCATTTATTACGGCCATAATTGAGCGAAGCACCGGTGCTAAATGCCTGGGCGGCACTGGCATAACGGGTAAATGCACTAATTTTTTGGGTGTTTAGTTCCGGATTTTTGGTGTAGGCATGAATTACGCCGCCCAAAGCATCGCTGCCATAAGAAACAGAACTCGGACCAAAACCTACTTCAATGCGGTCGAGTGATTCATTGTCTAATGTGAGCGAATTTTGCAAATGGCCGCCACGGTAAATGGCATTGTTCATTCGCACACCATCTACTACTAATAACACTTTATTGGCCTCAAAACCTCTAATTATTGGGCTACCACCGCCCAATTGGCTTTTTTGAACTAAAATTCCGGGCGTACGCTGCAATACATCGGCAGTAGTGAGAGCGTTAAGTTCTTGTATCCGGGCTGATTTGATTACCTGGATTCGCTGTGGTATATCTTCTTTTTTCTCCGGAAAACGGGAAGCTACCACCACCACTTCTTTCAAGCGGGTAGTATCTGTTTGCGCATCTGCATTAAAATAAGCCAAGCCTAATAAAAATAGAAAGAATGCAGATTGGGTGTATTTCATTGTTAATTTATTGAGCTAAGCTCTTTTGCTTTGATCAATTCATCTCAATATGAGAAAAATAAGAAACAGGTTTTATTGTTCGACAGAAAAGTTACAAGATAGAGATTAGCGATAAAGGTTTTTGCTTTCGATAAAATCGAGTACCGTTTGGGGAAGAAAAAACTGAACGTTTTTGTTTTCTTTAATCGCTTTGCGGATAAATGTTGCCGATAATTCCATCAGCGGGGTTTGAGTCATTTTTACAGCTGGATGGCGTGCTAATTCTGTTTCTGTAAAACCCGGACGGGGATAAACCAGCAGCTCATAATCGCGAAGCAAAACTTCGTAATTTTTCCATTTTTTAAGCGATGCCAGGTTATCAGATCCCATAATTAAAGAAAATTGATGTTCGGGGTAGCGGGTTTTTAAATGAATGAGGGTATCAATGGTATAGGATGGCTGCGGCAATTGAAATTCGATATCGCTTACGCGGATATTCTCGGCCTGTTCGGTGGCTAGTTTCACCATTTCCAAACGGTCGTAACTGCTAACCAAATCTTCTTTTTGCTTGAGCGGATTATGCGGCGATACCACCATCCAAACTTGGTCCAGATCGGTATAATTTGCCATATAATTGGCAATGATGAGGTGCCCGGTATGGATGGGATTGAAAGAGCCAAAGAATAAACCGATTTTCATTTGGGCGGTATTAAATCTATTTTAAAAACTGAAGCACCAGTTGCTCCGCTTCATCGCAGGCCGTTTGCAAATCGTGATTTTTTAAAATCACATCAAATTTATCGGCGTAGGTTAATTCCTTTTCGGCTTTAATAATCCGTTCTTTTAATTTATCAGGGCTATCTGTTGCTCTACCGGTTAAGCGCTCAACTAATACTTCTAACGATGGCGGCTGTACAAAAACTGCCAGGGCATTTTCGCCGAATTTTTTCTTCAGGTGCAAACCTCCTTCTACATCAATATCAAAAATAACTTGTTTGCCTTCTTGCCAAAGGCGCTCAATTTCTGAACGGAGTGTGCCATAAAAATTATCGGTGTACACCTCTTCAAATTCTACAAATTCTTTCTTGGCTATGCGATGTAAAAATTCTTCTTTGCTAATGAAGTAATAATCTTTTCCATCAACTTCTGTACCTCTTTTAGCCCGTGTGGTTGCCGAAACTGAAAAAGCCAGCTGCGGAATTTTACTCAACAGATGATGCACAATGGTGGTTTTACCTGCACCCGAAGGGGCTGAAAATATAATGAGTTTACCTTGTTGCATGCTGTTTAAAGTACGTTAAGCAATTGTTCTTTTACCTTTTCTAATTCTTCTTTCATGTTTACCACCAATTGCTGTATTTGGGCATCGTTGGCTTTTGAGCCGATGGTATTGATTTCTCGGCCAATTTCTTGGGATATAAAGCCCAGTTTTTTACCATTGGCATCCGGATGATTTAAAGTAGCCAGAAAATAATCGGCATGACTTTTTAAACGTATTTTTTCTTCGGTGATATCGAGTTTATCAATATAATAAATCAATTCCTGTTCAAAACGGTTATGATCGATGTTTTCTTTGGCCAGATTTTCGGTAAGCAATTGGTTTAAACGTTCGCGGATGGCCGGAATACGGTTAACTTCCAATTTTTCTACCTGAGCCAGATTATCCAAAATCAATTGAATGCGGTGTACGATATCTTTTCTAAGAATATTGCCCTCATCTGCTCTGAAAGATTGGAAATTTTTTAAAGCTTCCTGATAAGTTTTATAAATAATGGTCCACTCTTCTTCGGTTCCGTTCTCTTCCTGGTAAGTAATTACTTCCGGAAAATTGAGTGCCATTTGCAATAAATTGGATGATTGATCGCCCAGTACTGAGGCTGCTTTTGCCAATTGCTGATAGTAGCTGGTTAATTTAGCCTGATCTATCTGTGCAGTTTTGGTTTCTCCATTCAGGTTTTCTACCGTTATGGCCACATAAACTTTACCGCGTTCTATCAGTTTACTGCACTCGTTGCGCAAAAAAAGTTCTTTTTCGGAATAAGCCTTAGGCATTTTGAGCGAAAGCTCCAGAAACTTGCTGTTTAGCGATTTGATCTCTACGGTAAACTTGGTGTTTTCCGAATTACGAGAAGCTAAACCAAAGCCGGTCATTGATTTAATCATCGGGCAAAGATACTATAAAAATGATTGTGGGGTGATTAGCTATTCGCTAAAATCAAATCTCCCATCTGCTGCTTAACCCGGTTTTTTAATTCCGGAACATCGTCTAGACTCAAGTCTGTTACAACAACCGGCTCGCCAAATACCACAGTAAGTTTACCCGGCCGGGCTTGCAAAGGCTGGTTTCTGGGTAGTAAATTACGGGCATTAATGATGACCATGGGTGCAATTGGTGTTTGGGTTTCTATGGCAATTCGGAAAGCGCCATCGTAAAAATCAGCCAATACCGCTTCGGTACGATTCATTGTTCCTTCCGGGAAAATCAGAATAGATTGGCCTGTGGCTAATTCTACTTTTAATTCGGCTACACTTTTGGCCCGGCTTTCTGCGCTGCTGCGATTAATTAAAACCACCAACTTGCTGTAAATGAGTCCAAAAATAGGCACCTTGCTCATTTCAATTTTACCCAGAGGCTTAAAAGATTGAGTGGGGGCCAATACCGAAGCAACAGAATCGAGGTATGAATTGTGGTTGCAAACAAAAATATAGGCTCGTTTGCTATCGCGATAATGTTTGTTTTTAATTTGGTAGCTGAAAAAACCGAGTGTAACCACGGTTCTGGCCCAAATTTGCAAACAGGTAAAAGATAAATCTTGTGCTTTTTTACCCTTAAAAATCCAATTGAAAATTAAAACAAAAGGTAAAATAAGCAACATCATACCCACAAAAACAAGCAAACACCAAATAAGAAAAATAATAGATAAGGTGCGCTTGATGAATTTCATGTTGGCTGCTTAAATGGTTAAGGCTTCACAGGCTTTTTCGGCAGCCATTTTTTCGGCATTTTTCTTATTAAAATCTCTCCCCATTCCTAATGCTTCTCCGTCTACCATGGCATTAACGGTAAAGAGCTTAGCGCTTTCGCCTTCGGCATTAGAGGTGAGTTCAAAAATAACATCTTTACCATGCCGTTGGCACCATTCTATGAGTTTACTCTTAAAATTGGTCTCGGTTAGTTCAAGGGTATGAATATCAATATGCGGATTGATGATTTGTTTAATAATGATGGAGCGGGTAAAATTATAGCCTTTATCCATGTAAATTGCTCCAATCAGGGCTTCAAACGCATCGCCCAAAAGCGAGCCTTGCTTGGCCGGATAACTGATCATCCGTGGGTCGAAAGCAATCAGTTCATCCAATCCTAATTTTTTAGCCAATTGGTTGAGATTAACCCGGCTCACAATTTTAGAGCGCATTTCGGTTAAAAATCCTTCGTCTTTATAGGGGTAGAGTTTGAATAAAACTTCGGCAATTACGGCTCCCAGAATGGCATCTCCTAAAAATTCTAAACGTTCGTTACTGCTTCTGGTACCATTTTTTAAGGGGATGGCTACCGAGCGGTGACGAAAGGCCATATGGTATAAATTCAGATTACCGGGCACAAAACCCAGCATATTTTTGATGGTTTTGACCAGTTTTCTGTGCGGGGACAGGTATAATTTATAGAATTGAAAAACAGGCATTCAATGATTTACTGGATTTTTAAAAATCCATCAGGAAACTAATTTAGGGATTTATTTAACAAGACTTAAGCCTGATATTTTTTAAATATTACCGAGGCATTGTGTCCGCCAAAACCAAAAGTATTACTTTGGGCAGCTCTTACCACACGTTTCTGGGCTTTATTAAAAGTCAGGTTCAGCTTAGGATCAATCTCCGGATCGTCGGTAAAATGATTGATGGTTGGCGGAATAATATCGTTTTGTACAGCCAAAACCGAAGCGATAGCTTCAATGGCACCGGCTGCACCCAATAAGTGTCCGGTCATAGATTTGGTAGAACTGATATTTAAACGATACGCATCTTCGCCGTAAAGGCTCTGGATAGCTCTTACTTCGCTAATGTCTCCCAGAGGAGTAGAAGTTCCGTGAACATTGATATAATCAATATCTGAAGGACTCATTCCGGCATCTCTCAAGGCATTGGTCATTACCAGTTTTGCACCCAAACCTTCGGGATGTGGTGCGGTAATGTGATTGGCATCGGCACTCATGCCGCCGCCTACTAATTCGGCGTAAATTTTAGCGCCACGGGCTAAAGCATGATCTAAATCTTCCAGAATAAGTGTTCCTGCTCCTTCGCCGGCTACAAAACCATCGCGGTCTTTATCAAACGGACGGGAAGCGGTGGTTGGATCGTCATTTCTGGTTGAAAGCGCATGCATGGCATTAAAACCGCCCATACCTGCTTCGTAAATAATGGCTTCAGAACCGCCAGAAATAATGATATCGGCCATGCCCAAACGAACATAGTTGAAGGCATCAATTAAGGCATTAGTAGATGAAGCACAAGCCGAAACGGTAGAAAAGTTTGGTCCACGTAATCCGTACTTAATAGAAATATGACCGGGAGCAATGTCCAAAATCATTTTCGGGATAAAGAAAGGATTGAATCGTGGAGTACCATCGCCTAAAGCGAAATTGGTCACTTCTTCGGTAAAAGTTTTTAAACCACCTATACCCGAACCCCAGATTACTCCGATACGGTTGGTATCGAGGTTTTCGAATACGAGTTGGGCATCTTCCACTGCTTCGTGAGTAGCAGCCAAAGCATAATGTACAAATGGATCAAGTTTGCGGGCGTCTTTCCGGTCCATAAACTGTTCCGGATCGAAGTTTTTAACCTCACACGCAAATTTGGTCTTAAAATTTGTGGTGTCGTAATGCGTAATTGGAGCGGCGCCACTTACTCCGTTGGTTAAATTGTTCCAGAATTCCGAAACCGTATTTCCAATCGGGGTAAGTGCACCTAAACCTGTAATTACAACTCTTTTAAGCTCCATTTGTGGGGCGTATTATTTTACGTTTTTTTCTAAATAGGCGATTGCCTGGCCAACAGTACCGATGGTTTCAGCCTGCTCATCCGGAATAGCTACATTAAATTCTTTTTCGAATTCCATGATCAGCTCTACGGTGTCTAATGAGTCTGCTCCTAAATCGTTGGTGAAAGAAGCTTCTGGCGTTACTTCGGCTTCATCAACACCTAATTTTTCAACGATGATTGCTTTGACTCTTGATGCGATATCAGACATAGTTTTATTGATTTAAGGGTTAAATAATTCTGTGCAAAGAAAAATAAATAATATTAAATATCAAACCTTTTTGTTTTTGCCTCAAATACAGCTGATTTAAACCTAAAGTATGGTATTTTTGCAAGTGTAATTTATTAAAATTAAAGTATTGAATAAAGTAACGTTAAAATTTGAATTAGATTTTGATTTTATTCTGATTGCCATCACCAGTTCTCTCAAAGATTATCGCTTGTGTTATCAGATTAATAAAGCATTACAGGTTAATTTTAGCCGTATCGAAGAATTAAGTTTATCATATTCTGATTTGCAAATGGCGCAAATCTTTAACAGATACGCCTATTTTCCGGATAATTCTGAAACTGAATTCTTTTTGCTTACTAATAAAGGTACAGAAGGTTTATTAATACCCGAAATGAATAAAGTAGATTATTTTTTAATAATCAGAAATTTTATTGATGAAGAGGATTTAACACACTGGCTGGGCCGTATTAAAAAAATACCGGAAGTGTTGGCTGCCGTAGAACTTGAGCCGAAAAAGTTGAAATCCAAAGAAAATCTCCTATTTTAGCACTCAAGTATTATAAGTGTATAATTTACACACTTATAGTTTCGTTTGACCAAATCATAACACACCATAGTATGAAACCAGTTCACAACAGAACTAAAATTGTGGCCACGCTGGGCCCGGCATCTGCTTCAAAAGAAGTGCTTTTAAGTATGATTAGAGCAGGAGTTGATGTTTGCCGCCTGAATTTTTCTCATGGCAGCCAGGAGGTTCATCAAAAAACCATTGATGTTATCCGCGAAATCAACAAACAATATAAAACCAACATCGGCATTCTGGCCGATTTACAAGGCCCAAAAATCCGAATCGGATTAGTAAAAGATGGCGGGGTAAATCTCATCAATGGCAGTAAAATCATCATCACTACCAAAGAACAGGTAGGCGACGAACAAAAAATTTATATCACTTACGAAACCTTCCCTAAAGATGTTCGCCAAGGCGAAATTATTTTATTGGATGATGGAAAATTACAATTACGCGTTTTAGAGAGCAATCAAAAAGACGAAGTAGTTTGCGAAGTAGTACATGGCGGCATCTTAACTTCCCGTAAAGGGGTAAACCTGCCCAATACCAAGGTTTCTTTACCTTCTTTAACCGAAGAAGATCTAAGCAATCTGGAATTGGCTCTTAAAAACGATATCGAATGGATTGGTTTATCCTTTGTACGTTCGGCCGATGATATTGTAGAATTAAAACGCATTATCAGCGCCAGCGATAAATCGGCCAGAGTAATTGCCAAGATCGAAAAGCCGGAAGCGATTGACAATATTGACGAAATTATTGCCGTTACCGACGGCGTAATGGTGGCACGTGGCGATTTAGGCGTAGAAATGCCCCTGGAAGAAGTGCCTTTATTACAAAAAATGATTGCACGCAAATGCCGCGAAGCCGGTAAACCGGTAATTGTAGCTACCCAAATGCTCGAGAGCATGATTACTACACCACGCCCAACCCGTGCCGAAGTAAATGACGTAGCCAACTCGGTATTGGATGGTGCAGATGCGGTGATGCTAAGCGGAGAAACCTCTGTAGGTGAGTTTCCGGTAATTGTAATCGAAACCATGCAAAAAATTGTTGCTAACGTAGAAGAACATGCTTATCCGTTTAATACACCTAAACAATTAGACGAAAAAGCAGCAAACTATATGGCTGATGCCATTTGCGGCTCGGCCGTTTATTTAGCAGAAAAAACGAATGCCGTAGGTATCGTTTCCATGACTTATTCTGGCTATACCGCTTTCGAAATATCCAGTCACAGACCAAAAGCGAACACGTTTATCTTTACCAGTAACCGCAACTTATTAAATGCCCTAAGCTTGGTTTGGGGTGTAAAAGCGTTTTACTACGATAAATTTGAAAGTACCGATAAAACCATCAGCGAAGTAAATGCGATTCTTAAAGCAGAACAGCTGGTGCAGCCGGGACAAGTGGTAATTAATACCGCCGCTATTCCGATTGAGAAAAAAGGGAAGACCAATATGATTAAGGTTACCCTGATTGATTAAAAAACACCAACCCTTCAAAAGCCCTATCGGAATATCCCGTTAGGGCTTTTTTTGTTAATATATCAGTCCAATATTTTTTAAATAAAACTTATGAATAGTAAATATGTTATAGAAAAGTATAATTCAGCTAGCTATGAAAACAATACTTTTTTTAGGATTACTACTAGTAAATTTGGCATGCACCAAGAATGAAACTCTGGATGACCATTTCGTTCCTGCACCTTTTAATTTTGTATTAACCGATAAATTTGGAGAACCACTGATTAAAAATCAGGATCAAAAAATATGGCTGGGCTACGTAATTAATGGCGATCACAAACTGATTAATGACGTAAAAATAAAACCCATAATCAGTTCCGAAAAATACAAATACTATGCAAGCACCCTGTCTGCACCTTTATTAAGTGTTAAGAAAAACATTAAACAATTCTATCTGCAATTAGATCAAGACAGAACCAGCCCCATCTATTTAGATGTCATCAAAACGGCTGATCGGAAGGGAACAAAGTACAAAGAAGTCAAGTTTAACGGGCAAGTGCTTGAACCGGACTTTAATCATAATCTCGAACTTTATATTCTCAAAAAAGAGTAAAACTCCCAAACCCCTCCGAAAAATCGGAGGGTTTTTTATTGGGCAAAAATTACCCCAAATCCAGCTAAAAACCGATAGCTAAAAATAGGTACATAAACCCGAGTAAAATTAATTTTTTGGGAGTTTTCCACAGCCTCAATAGCTTGTATATCAATTATTTAAATAAAAAAATCTTTTGCAAAGAAAGATTAGGCTCCGAGCTGTGGAAAACTCAAATCAAGTGGGCATTTCTAAAAGAATAAATTTGAACAAAAACCCCCAAGATTTTTTCTACCGAGGGTCAAACATTTCAATAACATTTTTATTTAATACAAACCATGAGTAAAACTTCTACAAACAAAGCAAAAGCCACCGGTAAAGGCCTAAGCTTTCCACGCTACTTCACCAAAGACGGAGTTAGCGTTTACGATCTTTTCCAATACGAAAAGCGCTCGTCAGTAATTCGTAACCCTGCAGGCGATGCAGTGTTTGAAATGAACGATGTAGAAGTTCCCGCAAGCTGGAGCCAGGTAGCCACCGATATTTTAGCGCAAAAGTATTTCCGTAAAGCCGGAGTACCACAGCCAGACGGCAGCACAGGTTCAGAAAAAAGCATCAAGCAGGTTGCACACCGTATGGCCGACTGTTGGAAACAATGGGGCGAACGTTACGGTTATTTTGCAACACCAAACGATGCTCAGGTATTTTACGATGAATTGGTTTACACCATCGTGGGTCAGTTGGCAGCGCCAAACTCTCCGCAATGGTTCAACACCGGTTTACACAGTGCTTATGGTATTACCGGAAAACCACAAGGCCACTATTTCGTAAATCCTGATACCGAAAAATTAGAAAAATCAACTTCAGCATACGAGCGCCCGCAACCACACGCCTGCTTCATCCTTTCTGTAAGCGATGATTTGGTAAATGAAGGCGGCATCATGGACCTTTGGGTTCGCGAAGCACGTATTTTTAAATATGGCTCTGGAGTAGGAACCAACTACTCACAGATCCGTGGCGAAAACGAAAAATTATCTGGTGGAGGTTACTCTTCCGGCTTAATGTCGTTCCTTAAAATTGGCGACCGTGCCGCAGGAGCTATCAAATCTGGTGGAACTACCCGCAGAGCAGCCAAAATGGTTTGTTTAGACTTAGACCACCCAGAAATTGAAGGATTTGTAAACTGGAAAGTAGAAGAAGAGAAAAAAGTAGCTGCCTTAATCGCAGCCGGTTACTCTTCAGATTACGAAGGCGAAGCATACCGCACCGTATCCGGACAAAACTCAAATAACTCGGTTCGTATTCCAAACAGCTTTTTCAAAGCATTAGAAGAAGGAACTAGCTGGGATTTAGTAGGCCGTATCAAAGGAAACGTCATCAAATCTATTCCGGCCGATAAATTATGGCAAGATATTGCTTTCGCAGCATGGGCTTGCGCCGATCCGGGTGTACAATACGATACCACCATTAACGAATGGCACACTTGCCCAGAAGGCGGACGCATCAATGCCTCAAACCCTTGTTCAGAGTATATGTTCCTGGACAATACCGCTTGTAACTTAGCCTCTATCAACCTGGCACACTTCTTTAACAAAGAAACTTTAGTTTTTGATGTTAAAGGATTTGAGCACGCCTGCCGTGTTTGGACCGTAGTTTTAGAAATTTCTGTTTTGATGGCACAATTCCCATCAAAAGAAGTAGCTCAATTATCTTACGATTACCGCACCCTTGGTTTAGGCTATGCCAACTTAGGCTCTATGCTAATGGTTGCAGGTATTCCTTACGATAGCGATAAAGCCCGTGCCATTGGTGGTTCAATCACCGCTATTATGACCGGTACCGCTTATGCCACTTCAGCAGAGATGGCTAAAGAATTAGGTACTTTCAAAAGATACCAAGACAACAAAAAACACATGCTACGTGTAATGCGTAACCACCGTTATGCGGCATACAATGCAGGTTCATACGAAGGTTTAGAAATCACTCCACAAGGAATTGATCCTAAATACTGCCCAGATTATTTATTATCAGCAGCTTGCAATTCTTGGGATAAAGCAGTAGAACTAGGCGAAAAATACGGTTACCGTAACGCCCAAACTACCGTAATTGCACCAACCGGAACCATCGGTTTGGTAATGGATTGCGATACTACCGGTGTAGAACCAGATTTCGCCTTGGTGAAGTTTAAAAAACTATCTGGTGGCGGTTATTTCAAAATCATCAACCAGTGTGTACCGGCTGCATTACGCAACCTGGGTTATACCGAAGATGAAATTGTAACCATTGTAAACTATGCCAAAGGTGCTGCTACTTTAGAAGGCGCTCCGCATATCAATGCAAAAACCTTAGCCGATAAAGGCTTTACACAAGACGAAATCGAGAAAATAGATAAATCCTTGATTTCTGCTTTCGAAATCGGTTTCGTGTTCAATCAGTGGACATTAGGCGAAGATTGCTTAAAACGTTTAGGTTTTAAACCAGAGCAATACAACGACTACGATTTCAACTTATTAAGAACTTTAGGCTTCAACCGTCAACAAATTGCAGAAGCAAACGAATACATCTGCGGAACAATGACCGTAGAAGGTGCGCCATTCTTAAAAGAAGAGCACTACCCGGTATTTGATTGTGCCAACAAATGCGGTACCAAAGGCGAACGTTACATCCACGCTCACGGACACATCAAAATGATGGCAGCTGCACAGCCTTTCTTATCAGGAGCTATTTCTAAAACCATCAACCTGCCAAACGAGGCAAGCGTTGAAGAAATTAAAGATTGCTACGAATTATCTTGGAAACTGGGTACCAAAGCCAACGCCATTTACAGAGATGGCAGTAAATTATCTCAGCCATTATCAACCAAATCTTCAGATTCAAAAGAAGATCAGCTAGATACCGTAGAAGAAGTATTGGGCGAAGCCGCAAACGTTAAACTAAGCGATTTAACCCCAGAGCAGGTATTAGAAGCAGCACGTGCTATCTTAGACCGCTCTACCGATACCAGCTTCAAACGCCAGTTATCATCGGTGGTAGAGAAAAAAGTAATGCCATCTCGCAGAGAAGGCTTTACCCAAAAAGCAGCCGTGGGCGGACAAACTATTTTCGTTCGCACCGGCGAGTACGAAGACGGAACCTTGGGCGAAATCTTTGTAGATATGCACAAAGAAGGTGCAACCTTCCGCTCATTAATGAACTGCTTTGCCATTGCCGTATCGGTAGGCTTACAGTACGGTGTGCCTTTGGAAGAGTTTGTGGATAAATTCACCTTCACTCGTTTCGAACCATCAGGCATGGTAAGCGGACACAACAACATCAAGTCGGCCACCTCAATCATCGATTACATTTTCCGCATGTTAGGTTACGAATACTTGGGCCGTGAGGATTTGGTACACGTAATTACCGAGCAAAAAGCGGTATTGGGTAATCCACAAATGAAAGATGAAGACCGCAACCCACAGGAAAACAACTTTGCCGAAGCACCTAAAACTGCCGAAGTAAAAGTTAAAGCAGACAAAAGCCTAAAACCGGTACTAGATATCTCCGGTGGTGGTCAGTCAGATGCCCCGGCCTGTACCAATTGCGGACACATCACCGTACGTTCAGGCACTTGCTACAAATGCTTAAACTGCGGTACGCAGGGCGGCTGTTCCTAAAAGCCCATCCTAAATCCTTCCCAATGGGAAGGACTAAATTTAAAACCAACCAATTATATCCTCAAGCCCCGGCATTCGTCGGGGCTTTTTTATTCCCCTAATTTATTCACTTCTCGTGGAGGGGAAGATCGACGAATGTCGAGACGGGATGGTTTTTAAAACCACAATACTCCGAATATTAATCTCAGATAGTCCCGCTATCGCTCATAGTCCTCATTCGCAAAGCTCATTGCGGGCTTGGAGTTTATCCCGATTTATCGGGACTCTATCGGGTTTATTTAAATTCCCAATAGCGGGTATATAATATCCCCTGTTATGGGGGAGATGTCCGCAGGACAATCCAAAGAACTCCTTCGGAGAGGGGTAATTTTACCTCCCCGGGTTTACCTCCCCTAACCCCTTTAGTGGTGGCACGACTTTGAGTCGTGCCACCACTCAAAAATAATCAACAACAAAACCCCCGGGTTATAACCCGGGCGCTGTAAAATATAGCAACAAGAGAA
>CAZFAE010000011.1:0-15002 GCA_964516035.1 uncultured Sphingobacterium sp. | reverse complement strand
CTTTTGGGTTTTTTTGTCCCTCCCCGGCCGCGACCCCCCCCCCCCCCCCCGGGCCCGGCCCCCCCCCCCGCCCCCCCCCCCCACCACTCTAAACTATTCAACAACATAGCCCCGGGTTTAAACCCGGGGCTATGTAAATTATCGCAACAAGAGAATGGTTTTAACTATTTCTACTTCTTCAACGTAGTTTCAAACAATTTAAAAATGCGTTTATACTCATCCGTCCAGCTGGCCGGCTCGGTAAAACCATGATCTTCTACCGGATAAACCGCCAGTTCCCAATTATTTTTACCCAACTCTATTAAACGCTGGCTAAATCGTACAATATCCTGAAACTGCACATTTACGTCAACCATACCATGGCACATTAATAAATTGCCTTTCAAATTCTCGGCAAAATAAATAGGCGAACTTCGGCGATAAGCGATTTCATCATTAGCCGGTTCGTTCAAAATATTAGCCGTATAACCATGATTATAATGCGCCCAATCGGTTACAGATCTTAAAGCCCCGCCCGATTTAAACACGTCTGATTCGGTTAATAATCCCATTAAGGTGATAAAACCACCATAAGAGCCACCATATAAACCTACATTTTTAGGGTTAACGCCATATTTCTCTACTAATAATTTAACCCCATCTACCTGATCTGTTAAATCTTTACCACCCATATGGCGGTAAATACCAGTACGATGATTACGGCCATAGCCCGAACTGGCGGTATAATCAATGTCCATCACCGTATATCCGGCATCGGCCAATAAATTATTAAACATATACTCCCGGAAATACTGGCTCCAGCCAAAATGTACGTTTTGCAAATAACCTGCACCATGTACAAAAACTACCGCTGGTTTATTTGGGTCGACTTTTGCCGATTTGTAAATGCGGGCATACACTTCATCGCCATAACGGTTTTTAAAACTCACCATTTCTGGTTCTCTCCAAGCGTAAGAATTAAATTCTGCCGAGGTAGACTGGGTAATTTTTGCAGGCTTAGCCCCCGGCTTATTCTCCTGAATAAACAATTCCCAAGGCTTATTGCTGTATGAGTAGCGAATAGCCAACCATTTTTCATCGGGCGAAAGACTCACTTCATTTAAACCCTTCATGCTGGTTAATTGCACCAGGTTTCCGCCACCTACCGGAATGCGGAAGAAATTGGTAATACCTGGATGTTCTTTATTTGCACTTAGATAAAATGTCTTTTTATCGTTTGATAAACGTACAGACTGTACTTCCCATTTACCAGAAGTTAACTGTTTTTTCTGTCCATTGCTTATATTAAAGGTATACAGATGCGAATAGCCGCTAGCTTCACTTTGAAAGTAAAAGGTATTCAAATCAGTCCAACCCAAAGTACCGCCGCCGAAACCACCACCAATACCTGGGCCGCCAATCCAAGCCTCATCCCGCTGGCGGTCTAATAAACCTAGCTTACCGGTAGTCTGGTCTAGTTTCATAATCCAGCGGTCTTTATTATCCTGAGCATAAACAACCACAACCGCCTGGCTGCCATCTTCATTCCAATACGGACCAGTAATAGAAACCTTGCGGTCCTCATTCTTTTTAGTCCGTTCTTCTAATTGCCTAGGATAATCTTTTACATAATCGGGCAAATCTTTAATACCCGGAATATCTTGGGTAGCAATCTGAAAAATGGTATCACGCTTTATATCGTAAATATAATTCTGATACGTTGGTAAGGCATTACCCACTTTGGTTCTGCCCGGAATATCTTCTACATAACCGGATGCGGTAATAAAATTAGGCACAATGGTATTTTGGTTGCCATCCGGGTTACGGCTAATGCGAAAAGCAATAAATTTTTCATCCGGACTTAAACGGATATTATTTAACTGACTTTTATCATCTAAAATAAATTCTCTGGCATATTTAGATTCGGTCTGCTTTCTGAGGCTTTGCGCATATTTTTCGTCATCCGCTTCTTTGCGCAAATACTCAAATTCTTTTAACTGATCTGCTTTTAACCACTGGTCTTGCTTACTTAAAACCGCCTCAGGACGTTTACGAGAACGTGATAAATTACTCAATTGCAGCAAACTGCCATCGCTTAAAGTAAGACTGAATAAATTTTCGCCACGCTGAAAAATTACCTTACGACCATCTAAACTAAAACTGGCATTACTTTCCCTATCAATTGTATTAATTAATACTTTTTCGCTGCCCTTATTTACATCCAGCAACATTAAATCGCCATTGCGTTCAAATATAGCCAGCGAACGAGCCCTATTAAATTGAAGGTTTCTGCGGTCTAGTAATCTTTGTTCTGCAATAGCCACCACCTGAGGTTTGGTGTTTGCAGGGCTGATACTAAATAGCTGATCTCGGTCTTTATTTTCAGGATTCCAGTTAAAATAAACCTGTTTACTATTAATATCCCATTGCACATTGCTGGGCGAAGTGCCCATCCATTTAGGGTCACGCATTATTTTTTCTACGCTCAATGGCGCTAATTGCTGGGCATAACTAATCGCCGAAAGGCATAAAAAGATTAAAAAGAAGAGTTTTTTCATGAATACAAAATCTGGTTGTTACTGCAATTTAATATTAAAAGCATAAAGCGCAATCGGCTTGAACTATAATCAAGGAAAATGTTACATCAAATTCAAAATCCTATCTTTGCAGCCTATGCAAAATTCATCTAAAGTGAGAGTACGTTTTGCGCCAAGCCCAACCGGCGGATTGCATTTGGGTGGTGTACGTACAGTTTTATTCAATTATTTATTTGCCCGCAAACACGGCGGCGATTTTGTGCTGCGTATTGAAGATACGGACCAAAGCCGTTACGTAGCCGGAGCCGAGCAATATATTCTCGATTGTTTAAACTGGTGCGGCTTAAAGCCGGATGAAGGACCACATGTAGGCGGCCCATTTGCGCCTTACCGCCAAAGCGAACGCAAATCCAATTATCGCCCTTATGCCGAGCAATTGGTTGCCCAGGGCCATGCTTATTATGCTTTTGATACTCCCGAAGAATTAGATAAATGCCGCAAAGAAATTCCAAATTTTCAGTATGGACAGGCTTATCGATCGCAATTACGCAATTCGCTTTCATTGGCACCTGCAGAAGTTGAACAGCTATTGGCCAATAACGAACCTCATGTTATCCGCATTAAAATGCCGGAACAGGGAACAGTTCATTTTACCGATATGATTCGTGGTGAAGTAAGTTTTGACACCAGTTTGGTGGATGATAAGGTTTTGCTGAAAGCAGATGGTATGCCCACTTACCATTTAGCGGTAGTGGTTGACGATTATTTGATGCAAATAACGCATGCTTTTCGTGGCGAAGAATGGCTGCCTTCTGCCCCGGTACATCTATTATTATGGAAATATTTAGGATGGGAAACCGCTATGCCGCAATGGGCACATTTACCCTTAATTTTAAAACCAGATGGCCACGGTAAACTGAGCAAACGAGATGGCGACCGACTCGGATTTCCGGTTTTTGCCATGAATTGGCTTGATGCCAAAACGGGTGATTTCACCCCCGGTTTCCGCGAACTGGGTTTTTTACCCGAAGCCTTTTTAAATATGCTGGCCATGTTGGGCTGGAACGATGGTACCGACCAAGAAATTTTCAGTTTAGACGAATTGGTTCAAAAATTCTCCTTAGAAAGAGTAAGCCATGCCGGAGCCAAATTCGATTTCGAAAAAGCCAAATGGTATAATGCAGAATGGATTAAAAAAATAGATGCTGCCCGGTTAAAAACCGAGATCATCAACTTCTTAAAACAAGAAGAAATAGAAATTGCCAACGATACTTTTCTCGAAAATATAATTAACCTGGTTAAAGATCGTTTGGTATTACTGAAAGATTTCTGGCCACAAACTTCGTTTTTTTACCATGCCCCAGAAAATTATGATTTGGATGCCGTTAAACCTAAATGGACAGCAGAAAAAGAAGTCTTCTTTAAAACGATTAGTCAAAAATTTGAAGAAATAGGGACTTGGGAAAGCGGTACTTTAGAAAGTACATTTAAAGCAGAGGCAGAAAATGCTGGTTTAAAAGTAGGCGAATTGATGTTACCCTTCCGGGTGATGCTGGTTGGCGGTAAATTCGGACCGGCAGTATTTGATATTGCCGCTCTTTTAGGTAAAACCGAAACTTTAAACAGAATTGAAAAGGCTTGTATGGCTTTCTCTAAATAAAAAATATGCGGTTTATAGTTTACGGATGTATTTTAGTATTATTCAGCGCTTGCGCTACAAATCCTTATGGTAAAACCAACCGTTTGTATAAAAAACAAGCCAAAGAGCTAAGCAAAACCATCAGATTAACCGAAGCCGGTTTATATCCGGACTCGACCGGTTTAGATATTCCTGCCCAATGGGTGGGTACCGTAAACTTTAATCTGCGTAAACCCCATTACGTTATTATTCATCATACTGCACAACACAGTGTTGAAGAAACTTTAAAAACCTTTACTAAAATCCAAACCCAGGTAAGTGCCCATTACCTGGTTGGACAGGATGGAAAAATTACCCATTTATTAAACGATTATTTACGAGCCTGGCATGCGGGTTTTGCTCGCTGGGGAAGCATCAGCGATATCAATTCGGTATCTATTGGTATTGAATTAGATAACGATGGCTTAGCCCCTTTTACCGAAGCACAAATTTCGGGCTTATTATCGCTGCTGGGGCAGCTCAAAAAAAACTATAACATTCCAACTGCCAACTTCATCGCCCATGCAGATATTGCGCCATCCCGTAAGGTAGACCCACAAATTAATTTTCCGTGGAGAAAGCTAGCTGACAATGGTTTTGGCTTAATGCCAGATTTAGTATCTACAGATAGCATCCCTGCTAATTTTGACCCCCTATTGGCTCTGCGAATTATAGGCTACGATACCCGTGAACCTCAGGCAGCCATCAGGGCTTTTAAACGTCATTTCCTGAGCAAAGAAGGAAACGACATGTTTACCGAAGAAGACTTAAAACAGCTTTATAATTTATATTGTAAATATTAAGGGCTAAAAACAATATAAGTATAAACTTATCAATAAAAGAGCTGGATATTGAGGGGTTTCTGAATGAGCTTATAGGGAGAACCGGGCGCATACAGTCGCACTTGGTTAAGAAAAAATACTGTGGTCTCAGTGGGAATCGAACCCACATCTAAAGTTTAGGAAACTCCAATTCTATCCGTTGAACTATGAGACCAATTATAAATACAGGGTACCTAATTTAATAGTATACCCTGTTTTGATAGCTATAAACTATACGCTTTTAACGTTTTCTAATTTCTACTCTTCTATTAAGTTGCTTTTCTACTTCTGTGGTGTTTGAATTGATGGGCATAGACTCGCCAAAGCCCTGAACTCCCAAATTAATTTCTTTAACACCGGCAGACACTAAATAACTTTTTACCGCATTGGCCCTGTCCCTAGAAAGCGTCATATTTCTGGTTTCGCTGCCTTCTGATGATGAATGGCCATTTAAATTAAATTGCTCATCAGGAAATTGCTTCATTACTCTCGAAATATCGTCTAAAACTGCATAAGAAGCTGTTTTTAATACCGCAGAATTGAACTCAAACAAAATGGTTTGGGCAGTGAAGTTGATTTTAACGGGCTCTGGACAACCATTACTGGAAGCCGGTCCTACCTCATCTGGGCATTTATCGCTACTGTCCGGTATACCATCTCTATCAGTATCTGCCGGAGCTACCGGAACTGGTGGCGGAACCGGTGCCGGTGCAGCAACCTCAACCGGAGCTGGTGTGGGTGGAACTAATTTTTTCGACTTGCATGAGGTGAATAAAACGCTCAGCATAAATAAAGCGGAAGTAAAAACCACTAAAAATTTACGTAAATTTTTCATCTTGATTTGAATTTATTTAATAGTAAGATAAAGATAAAAACCTCTGGGTACAAATTAGATTTGGGTTTATCTTACTGTACTTCCGTTGGGCATACTCATCCCGGAAGGACTAACAAAACACAACTTACCTTCTGTATTTTCTGCCATCAAAATCATACCCTGAGAGAGAATCCCTTTAATTTCACGAGGTTCTAAATTTAACAGTACGGTAACCTGCTGTCCAAGGATGGCTTCAGGTTCGAAATGTTCGGCAATTCCAGAAACTACGGTACGCTGATCAATACCAGTGTCGATAGTTAATTTTAATAATTTTTGAGTTTTAGCCACTTTTTCGGCAGCCAAAATGGTGCCAATGCGAATGTCCATACCAGCAAATTGATCGTAATTAATTGCTGGCTTAGCCAAACTAAGTTCAGCTGGCACTGCTGTATTCTCCATACTTGCTTTCTTTGCGGTTAGTTTTTCTATTTGTTTTACGATAGTTTCGTCTTCTATCTTTTCGAATAATAAAGCTGGCTCATTGAGCTGATGTCCATCCGTAAAACTGAAGGCTTCATCGTAACGATAGGTATCATTTAGGTTCAGCATACGGAATATTTTTTGTGCCGATTCGGGCATAAATGCCTGCATGAGGGTAGCTAAATGTCCAACAATATGTAAGCATTCATGTAAAACTTCTCGGGTAGCTTCCGGATTATCTTTAAAGGTTTTCCAAGGCTCTTTTTCGGTCAGGTAACGATTACCTAAACGTGCAACTTCCATCATGATCTGTTGAGCAGATCTGAATTTATACGCTTCAAAAGCAAGTCCTATTTCATCATAAGCTTTCCCAATTTCCTCATTCAACGCTTTATCTTTTAAACCGGTAACAGCGCCGATAACCTTACCCTCAAAGTATTTGTGCATCAATACCATTACCCGGTTAACAAAGTTTCCGAGAATAGCTACCAATTCATTATTGATGCGGGCTTGGTAGTCTTTCCATGTAAACTCGCTATCTGAAGTTTCTGGAGCAATGGCCGTTAAGTAATAACGCAATTCGTCTACTTTACCCGGAAAATCGGCCAGGTATTCATGCATTTCAATACTCCAGCCTCTGGAGGTCGACATTTTATCTCCTTCAAGGTTCATGAACTCATTGGCCGGTACATTTTCGGGCAGAATAAACTCGCCATGCGCATGTAGCATAATTGGAAAAATAATGCAGTGGAAAACAATATTGTCTTTACCGATAAAGTGCACCAATTTGGTTTCTTCATCTTTCCAATACAATTCCCAGTCTTTTCCATGGTCTAAAGCCCATTGTTTTGTAGCCGAAATATAGCCGATGGGTGCATCAAACCAAACGTATAATTTTTTTCCTTCGGCATCTTCGGCTGGCACATCAATTCCCCAATCTAAATCACGGGTAATGGCACGAGGCATTAAACCGCCATCTATCCAGCTTTTACATTGTCCGTACACACTGGGGCGCCAATCGTGCTGATGTCCTTTCAAAATCCATTCTTTCAACCAATCTTCATAGCGGTCCATTGGTAAATACCAATGTTTGGTGGCTTTCATAACTGGCTTATTACCAGTTAAGGTAGATTTTGGATTAATTAGTTCGTTGGGGCTAAGCGCCGTTCCACACTTCTCACACTGATCGCCATAGGCGCCATCAAATTCACATTTAGGACAAGTACCAATAATATATCTGTCGGCTAAAAAAGTTTGCGCTTCAGCATCAAAATATTGTTCAGAGTTTTCGATGGTAAATACTTCTTTTTTATCCAATACTCTAAAAAAATCCTGTGCCGTTTCGTGGTGTATTTTTTCGCTGGTGCGGTGGTAGATATCAAAGGAAATTCCCAGTTGTTCGAAACTCTCTTTATTTAAAAGATGGTATTTATCAATAATCGCCTGAGGCGTTGTACCTTCTTTCATGGCCTGGTTAGGAATGGCGGTGCCATGTTCGTCAGAACCACAAACAAATACCACGTCTTTACCCATTAAACGTAAATAACGGGCATATAAATCGGCCGGAATGTAAGCACCGGCTAAATGCCCGATGTGTTTAGGCCCATTGGCATAAGGCAGAGCCGCCGTTACCGTATATCTCTTAATTTTATCTGCTTTCAAAGCGCTATTATTTGCTTGTTTTTGTAATTTGCAAAGATAATTTAAAAAAATGATCCTTCCCTCATATCTAAAAAAAGGCGATAAAGTAGCCATTACCTGTCCGGCAAAAAAACTGCCCAATGGTATTGATGATGCCGTTCGATTATTAGAAAGCTGGGGATTAGAAGTGGTTTTAGGCGAAACGGTGTACGCTGCCCACCATCAATTTGCAGGAACCGATGAATTAAGAGCCCATGACTTACAGCAATTTTTAGATAATCCGGAAATTAAGGCTGTTTTTGCCGCCCGTGGCGGATACGGAACTATCCGAATTATTGATCAATTGGATTTTTCTAAACTGATTAAAAACCCAAAATGGATCATCGGATTTAGTGATATTACCGTTTTGCATGCCCATTTTCAGTCGCAATTAAATATGTGTTCTATTCATGGTCAAATGCCCATCACTATTCCAGATGGCTCTAAACCGAGTTTAGAAAGTTTGCGAAAGTCTTTATTTGGGGAAGAAATTAGTTTTAATTACCCTACTCATTCCAACGGGAAACCTGGTTCTGCTGAAGGAATTCTCATTGGAGGAAATCTATCCATATTGTTGGCTTTATCGGGCTCGGTTTCTGAACCGAATTATCGCGATAAAATTCTGTTTCTGGAAGATGTGGGAGAGTACCTGTATGCTGTAGACCGAATGCTCTGGACCTTAAAGCGTTCGGGAAAATTAGCCCAACTCAAAGGTTTAATTATAGGTGGCTTTACCGAACTGAAGGATTATGATCCACCTTTTGGCCAATCGGTACCAGAAATTATTCTAAACCTGGTTAAAGAATATAATTATCCGGTGTGTTTTAATTTTCCGGCAGGTCATATTTCTGATAACCAAGCTTTAATTTTGGGCAGAGAAGTACAATTAATTGTAAGTAATGAGCAAATAATTGTAAAATATAGTTAGAATTTGGTCAGAAATAAGAAAAAGTAGGGGAAGACAGAACGGCGGGCCGGGAGTATGGCCTGTGGGTAGAAGCTTCGTTCTGTCTTGATTTTTTGGTTCCTTTTTCATCAAGGAAAAAGGAACATATTAAAAAAGTGAATAGGGTAGTAAAACGAATGAACTATTGCGTTTAAAACAAAATCCAAACAATACTTTAAAATAAATATAGAATTATGGCTTTATTCTCAAACTTAGGCAAGTATAAAGATTTTGGTCTTTTAATCATGCGTGCCGGTATCGGTGTTTTATTTATGTTGTATGGTTATCCCAAATTATTGGGTGGCCCTGCCATGTGGACGGGTATTGGTGCTGCCATGAAAAATGTGGGTATTGATTTTTACCCAGTGTTCTGGGGATTAATGGCTGCCTTGGTAGAAACTTTTGGTGGTTTCTTATTGGTTTTAGGGTTGGCTTTTCGCCCGGTGAGTTTATTGCTGGCTTTTACCATGCTTATTGCCGCTTTGCATCATTTTGCCTCCGGCGATGGTTTATCCGGTGCTTCTCATGCCATGGAATCTGGAATTGTTTTCCTGGCTTTGATTTTTATTGGGCCAGGGAAGTATAGTGTGGATGGGAAATAAAAAAACCTTCCGATATATCGGAAGGTTTAATCACAGTTATCTGTAGTTATAAATTATTGTCTTTTTCCTTTGTATACCCATTTCTCATGGAAGAATGTACGATCAACAGAACCTGGTCCCTGAAGTACATAACTAACCTCTAAAACCTTTTCATCATCAGAATTAACAGTAAATTTATTTACACCGCTTACATCTAATCGTGCAGATCTGCCACTACCATTAGTACCCTGACCATAATAATTTATTACACTAGTTACATTACCATTCTCATCCATAATAAACACAGGAGCAAAGTTTCCATAATACGACGATGCTCCATTATTTTTAATGGGATGTCCCTCATAGCCTTCTAAATATGTGTGGCAAAACATCACTACAGAATTAGCATCAATAGTTCTTAAATCTGAATCTAATGGGTAATAACCACTAATAGTTGGTACTAAAATATCCACCATTGGCGCCGTTGCGGTTACCTCATAATTTCCATCATATTTATTTTTAACAGCCACGGTAATAAATTCGTAATTAAAATTGCCACTGATAACATATCCTGCTTTATCCAATTCTTGAATCTCAAAAGCTATGGCATAAGTAATAGCAGGGTCTAAGGTACTTGGGTTAATGTTTAATTCAAGTGTGGCATCTTTCCCTCCCTTTGGAATAGTTACCTCTAATCCATTGGGTAATGTATATAAATTTGCAGGTAGCAAAACGAGGGGTGAATTATCTGGTGTCCCGTCGTCATTAGCATCTACTGTATTATAAGCTGTAATTAATTCATCACTTTTCGCCAAACTTAAAGTTACTTTAATATCTTCACTTGCAGGATTTTCTGCAGCCAAATGAATGGGTAGAAATTCAATTGTTTTAGACTCATTTACTAAATCTAGTGCCACTGCACGAAGTCCCGATCCTTTTGGTATTTCCACAACTTTATAGGCATTATGATTTATTATCCCATACTTCTGGTTCTCAATCATCTCATCTTTAAGACAAGAGCTAAGCCCCATTAATAAAATAGCAAGGCTTAATATTTTATTTAGCATTTTCATATTATTAGATTTTAATAGTAATTATCGAATTAATTGTCCCAAAATATTTTAGACGTTTGTGGGTTAATATTCCCTTCTGCAGCCACGTTAGCGGCGTTATAGTTGTATTCGTTCTGAGGGTATTGAAGGCGTAGTGGTATAACGTTCGTCCCTTTACCCGGAGATAAGGATAATGGAAGATCTGTGGGCACAGCCAATCTTCTATAATCAACCCAGGCTTCAAAATTATTTATACCCACCAGACCTAAATATTTTTGCATCACAATCAGATTAATTTTATTGGGGGCCATTGTATAATCCACAAAAGGCGTTCCCTGATTCAAATAATCATCTGCAGCATTTGCTTCTGTAACACCTAGCCATAAAAAAGACTCAGTTACAGCAGCTTTATAAGCAGTTTCGGGGTCTCCTGCTAACCATCCTCTTTCTTTAGCTTCAGCTTGCAGAAACAAGCTTTCTATACTGGTAAACAACCATTGTGCTTGAGTATTTGATTTAGCTAGTCCCTTCCCTGAAACAGCTGATGAATTATTTTCTTTAGGTGCATCGTTTGGTATATATTCTCCAAAGTTGTACCCATAATAAGTCGTCGCATCACTAACAGGTGAAAGCGGAGTTGCTGCTGGACTGAAGTAGTATTTATATCGAACATCATTATTTCCCCTCAATTTATCTAAAACATAATTATTTGCTCGGTTATATGCATCAGTAGCCGCACCTAGTTCATTAGTTTTATAAGTATTCCAAAACGGATTTTGTTGATTTTTAATAGTTGCATAAGTTGGTTGTACGCTTGCGGTTTCACCGGTTCCAATAAACCCACTCCCATCTGCAGTAATTTGGTCCAATTCTGCTGTAGGAACAGCTCCCAAAATTTCAGATTGACGAAGAAGAAGTTTTAAACGTTGAGTATTTACTAACTTTCTCCATTTAGTCAAGTCTCCATGAAACATAATATCAGCATTTGCAACGCTTGGATCTTCTCCTAAATCAACTGTCTTAAATATTTGAGCTGCCTGTTCTAGTTGTACGAGTAAATCATTATAGATGTCTTGTCCCTCATCATAAGTCGGAAGAATATTACCTTCTACATCAAATGCATTTGTATACGGTACATTATTATATTGATCTATCAAGTACATAAAACCAATAGATTTAATCACTTTTGCCGCTGCTTCGTAAAATGGCTGATTGGAGATTGTGGCTTTTTTTTCCATCGTATGAGCATCAAAAAGAATACCATACCACCCTGCCCACTGACCCGCTTGATAAGTTGTGGTAATATTATATGATTCCTGTTCGTTACTAGGGCCATACGTTCCTGAGCGGGACCAATAGCCCATCCAGTGAGCACTATAATCATAAGTAATCGCCATTCTCTCTGCAGTGGCATGCAATGCTCTTGGAAGAATTAATTCCGGAGTAATGGATTTATCTGTAGGCAGATTGGGATTTTCGTTAATATCAAAAAAGTCTTTCTTACATCCTACCATTGTCAGCAAGACAAATGCGAAGATTGAGTATAATATATTTTTCATCTTTATAAATTTTAAATTCTTGTGTATGTTCGTTAAAACGTCAAATTCAAATTCAGACCATAAACCCTGGTTGGGGGATTTATCGTTGAGTTACTAATACCTGAGGTGTTTCCTGTTGTATTAAAGGTGAAATCAGGATCAGTATACTCATTAGTTTTAGGTAACCACAGTGCTAAATTCCGCCCGGTTAGAGCAATACTTGCTTTTTTTATCACATTTTGCTTGCTGAAAATTTTAGCAGGCAAATCATAATTAATCGAAAGTTCACGTAAACGCCAAGCAGCAGCACTGGTAATAAAATTTGTACCAACCGTTCTGTATACTCCAGTATAAAAATTCTCTACGTTATTGATAGTCACATTAGTATTGGGCGTAAAAGTGCCATCACCGTTGTCAAAAACAGAATTAGGGAAAACGAATTTTTCTCTGTTATTGTGAGCAGTTGCTGCTGAAACTCCTGTCCAAGCCATCGCATTTCCAATATCATGATATGCATAATGGCCTCCTTTGTATTCCATCAAAGCTGAAAAGGTTAGTCCTTTCCAAGTTACGGAGGGATTTATGCCTAAAATCCATTTAGGCATAGTGCGTCCAAAAATGGATGTATTCGGGTTTTGTGTAGGCAAACCAGTTATTGCATCAACTATAACATGCCCTTCCGGATCTCTTAAATAATCTGTTGCTTTAATAACAAAGGCAGAATATTCCTTGATAGCATAGTTGGAAGCATTGGTATAACCACCAATAGCTAATTCATTCAATCCGTCATAAATACTATTAATTTTACTTTCACTATATGTAGCATTGGTTCTTAGATCAATGCTTACATTTCTAATTTTAAATAGTGGGGTCAACTTTAAATCCAACTCATAACCCTTATTGACAAATGCTGCTGCATTTACAAAAGAACTAGTGTAACCCGTTGCCGCCGAAATATTAATAGGAACAATCTGATTGTCATTGTTTTGATGGAAGTAGGTTCCTTCAAAACTAAAGCGATTATCTAAGAATGAAGTTTCAATACCAAATTCTGTGCTTTCTATAAACTCAGGCTGTAAATTAGGATCATAAGTTACATTATCGGCAGTAAAGCCTGGTAGGGTTCCATAAGGGAATCCATTGGTTTGAGAGAATGTGGCCGCTAACTGATATGGGTCGATATCAGCATTACCCGTTTTATTCCATGCACCTCTTAATTTCAGATAAGATAACGTATTACTAGACTTTAATCCAGCAATAGCCTCAGATAAAACCAATGACCCACTTACGCCTGGGTAGAAAAATGAATTATTATTTAAGGCTAGGACTGAGGTTTGATCATTCCGGCCTGTTATTTCCAAATTTGCCCAGCCTCTATAACTGAGGCCGACATTAGCATATAATGAAAATAGGCGAGTCTGTGAATAGGGTGAAGTGCCGGTTAACTGGCCTACACGATTAGATATATCAAAAAGTTCGGGAACGACTAAACTAGTTACACCTACTTTTGAATTACGTAATTCAACCTGTCTTACATATGTTCCTAATACACTGGTGAGCTTAAAGTTTTCATTAAGCTGTTTATTCATATTAGCAAATAGTTCTGAGGATAGCCGTGAACTCCTTTGAGACCTTTCTTCAACGAAACCTGGAATTAGATTCGCTCCTCTATCTAAACCAAATGAATTAGGTACCTCACCTTTAGAAGTACGTCGTTCTGTAATGGTTTCATTGGTTAAACCGGCTCTATAGTTGAAGGATAACCAATCAGTAGCTTTAAAAGTTAGATCGAGATTTGTAAAAAGATTTTCTTTGACTCCTTTTTTTCTCCAATTATCTAATGCGAAATACGGGTTTAAACCGTAATGATTAAAGTAGTTATTGTACTGTGAAAATGGATCGTTGGTAAAATCACTGTATTTTGTTAATGGTATCTGGGCAGGTGTGTTAAAAATAAGATTCATTAAACCTTGGTTTAACCCGACATTATTTTCAGTATTCCAATTAGCCATTGAGATATCATCAAAAATATTGTAATTCTGTTGGATATAATTAGAGTTCAAACTAGCCTTAAATTTGCCATATTCCCTTGATGTATTAAGCCTGATTCCAGTTTTTCTATTTTTATCATCAGGCACAATACCACTTATATTAGCATCTTGAAAACTCAGAAAGAAATCTTTTGCTGCAAATGAAATATCATTTTGAATTGTGACTCCTGTATCAAAAAAATCCTTTCTTGAATTTGTTGGACTATAGGGTACATTTTGTTCAGATCCATCTGAAAGTGCATCTCCAATTAATACTTGCGAACCATCAAAAGCGGGACCCCATGACCAGTTTTCATATGGAATATATGCTCCACTACCACCGCTACCGAATTTTTCCTGAAACTTTGGGAAAAAGGAAATATTTTGAAATTGTGTTGAACTGCCAAATACAATTACTGGCTGATCCCCTTTTGTTCCTTTTTTAGTAGTAACCAATATTACCCCATTTCTAGCATCTGGGCCATATAATGCTGCGGCTGATGAACCTTTAAGTATAGAAACATTTTCAATATCATTAGGATTTAATGCAGATAAATAGTTAAGATCTGCTGGAATACCATCCAACACTAGAAGCGGGTTGTTATTACCTGTTAGTGATCGAATACCTCGTAAGGTAATTTTAACATTCTCGAAAACTCCATTATTAACACTTGTCACATTTAGTCCTGAAACTTTACCTTGTAAGCCATTGGCAATATTTACTGCATTAGCCCTTGTTACTACATCGTTTGAAAGTGTAGCGGCAGCATAACCTATTTCTCTTTTCTGCCTTTCAATACCCAACGCCGAAACCACCACCTCACTCAATTGCTTAGAATCAGGTTTGAGCATAATGTTCATCATGC
>CAZFAE010000010.1:35631-49362 GCA_964516035.1 uncultured Sphingobacterium sp. | reverse complement strand
CTAAATTTTGTGGCATCTGCTTGTACCGGGAAAGCTATACCGACCAGTTCGGGTTTCTTTGCCCAATTTTCTTTTAAATCATTAAATTGGATATAATATTCTAAAAGACTAATTGTTTTACCGTTAAGCGTTATGGGGCTCAACAAGGCCTGCTGAACCATTGACCTGGATTTCATTAGTTCCAATAAATTATCTCCGGCAAAGGCACCGCCGCCACTTGCACCGCCAATATCCAGGCCAAATTGGCTGGCCAGGCTTAATGCACCACCCAGGCCGCCAGATTTTTCATCCTCCAATACAAAGCTATATGCCGCTTTATAAACCGGTTTTTTTAAAAAAGCATAAGCCAAGCCAATGGCTGCGCCCAAAATACCGGCTAAAAAAATCGTTTTCCATTGGCTAAGCAGGTAATGATAAGCCTGCTGAATTTTCTCGACTAATTCTTTCAAAGAAATCTCGTCGTTGGCATTGGGCATATCCGTACTATTCTGATTCATGCTTTTATTTAGACAGGTTAATAATTCCTAAAATAATAGCACCCAAAGAGGCAATACCGGTAGTTATACCCAATAGTTCCTGAGTACTTATTTTCTTGTTTTCGGGCTTTTTGGGTATAAAAATTTCAGCGCCGGGCTTAACCCTGGGGTACCATTTAAAAACTAAACCCTTACGAGTGCTTTTTACCCCACCATTGGCATAAATAACATAAGCACGTTTCATCATGGCTCGGTCTGATGGCCCTCCTGCTTCTGCTACATAAGCTCTAAGGCTTTTACCAGAACTATAAACAATGGTTATGGGCGAAAGCACCTCACCGGCAACTTTTACGGTTTGCAATTTTCGGGGTACGCTCAAGGTATCGCCTTCTTCTAATATCAAATCGAGATTAGAACCCGGACGATCAAGTATTCGTTCTAATTTAATGCCCACCGCAATGCTGGCTGTAACTTCTTGCGCAATGGCTGCTGCACTGGTATCTCTTACGTTTTTTTGCAAGCGAACTAGCTGATTCAGCTTATCTTGGTTTACACTTTCATTATCCGATTTGTCATTAGGATTTTTTGTAGCCCGAGGACCAGGCCGCTTCAATGATGCGCCTTGGGTATAAGCATACGCTGTTGTTCCGCCTGCTCTTTTAACTAATTCAGAAATACGTTCGTCGTTATGAGAAAGTGTATACGCTCCCGGATATAACACCTCCCCTTTGATATACACTTGTTTCTGCACCTCATAGCCTGCGGCATTGCGTACAGAAATAATATCGAAAGGCTGAACCAAAAAAGACTTGGTACTGAAACGAAGTTTGGGATCTACATCAATCTGGAAAACTTCTGCAATGCTGGCAGAAGCTAAATTGTCTTCGCTGTTTTTCACTCTTCTCGAAACCTCAATGCGCTTGGCACTGCCTGCCTCGGTAAAGCCCCCGGCCTGGATAATGATGTCTTCAAGAGCCGTATTTTCAGCGAATTTAAAATCACCGGGTAAGCGTACGGCACCATCAACGCTAATTTTATACTCATCTCTTAAATCAAAAATGGAAGTGATTAACACTTGGTCTTCTCGTTTTAAAGGAATATCGGTAGCAGAGCCATCGAGTATTTTGGCCAAATCAAAAGCGATTAATTCTGTGCTATTATCTGCTTTTAGCCGGGTAATATAACCGCGTTGCATAAAGGCATCTTCCTTGGGCCCTTCTGCCATTTGGATTAAATTTTTTAAACTTAAGCCCGGGCTTAAAGCGAATTGCCCTGAACGAAAAACGGCACCTTCTATAGTTACCCGGTTTTCAAAACGGTCTAAAATGGGCTCTACATAAAACTTATCTCCCATTTTGGGCTGGTAAGTTTTATAATCGGCAGCCAGTACATCGGTCATGCGGCGTTCTTTATCGGTATTTTGCAATACTTTAATTCTGCCGGTATAAGCAATTTCTGTAAATCCACCAGCAAAATCAATCAATTGTGCCAGGTTTTCGCCCGAAAGGGCCTCAAAAATAGCAGGTCTTTTTACTTCGCCAGAAAGTTCAACCCTTTGCTGATAAGGCGGAATGCGAATAATATCTTGGTCTTGCAGGCGAATATTATTGGTCTGATCGCCACGCATCAGGAAATCATACACATCCAGTTTTCTGATTATTTTATTATTTCGGATAAGCTCAATCTGGCGCATTGACCCATTTTCTGTAGGTCCGCCCGAAGCATAAAGCGCATTAAAAGCCGATGCCAAAGAAGGCAAGGTATACGAACCGGGCTTTATCACTTCGCCCAAAAGCGTAACCTTTATACTGCGAATATTGCCAATAGCCACCGTAACCTGAGTAAGTCCGCGGTTTATGGCCGGATAAATTTTGCTCAACCTGGATTTGATGCGGGCACTGGCAGCTTCAACACTTAAACCGCTTACCGGAATTAAACCTACATATTCTACTTTAATTGTGCCTTCGGGCGATATTGGAAGGGTGTAACTGGCTTCATTATAGCCGGTAATTTCGAGGTTAATCTCATCATCGGGTCCTAAAATGTAATTTGCAGGAGTAGCTAAACGCAAATTTGGCTCAAAGGTAATGTTGGAATTTTTAAACAATGAGGCGCCAAAAATTCTGGACTTTAGTTCTAAGAGGGCTTTTTCGGCTTCCGTTTCTGGATTATTTTTGTCCAAGCTATCTTGTTGTACACTAATGGGTAATTTGCGGCCGGTGTTGAGTTTTGGAATCGCTTTATCTGTTGGGCTGGTTTTGTTGCTTTGGCTATCTTTAATTTGATCTTGCTTTTTGATTTGATCAACCCGAATACGCAGTTTTTGTACTTCAGCGCTGCTCATCCCTCTGGCCATGGCCACTTGCTCCAACTGAGCATCACTCAAGCCGGTGCTTTCTACCTGTTTAATAAATGAACGGATTTGCGCATCACTTAATTCGCTGACTTTTACATTGCTTAAATTTTGCGCATTAGGGGTTTGTGCATTTAACGATTGAAATGCAGTAATACAGCAAATAATAAATACGGATATTCTGAGTAATTGTTTAATCATGAGTTAGGTTAAATTCCAAATTTAAGATTTTAAATGATTTCTAAGTCGCTGGTTTTAATTGTGGCCATTAGAGATAAACTCAAGGACGGAATTAATACTTGAACCTGTTTGCCTTTAATTGTAGAAACCTGGGCTTCTTGATTGATAAATGGCCCCGACAGGATACGTACCCTATCGTTATGTTTGAAGGAAAATTCGGCAACTTTAACTTGCTGATGTTCCTGCAGGAATTGTTTAATCAGATTAATGTCTTCATCCGGAATACGTGCGGGCCTATTCAGCCAGTGCACAAAATTCAAAATGCCATTTATGGCTTTTACCCGCCATTGATCTGCCTGACTAACTTTTACAAAAACATAAGAGGTAAATAAAGGCTCGTCGATTATTTTTTTACGGTCGCTCCACTGGCGTTCTACCCTATTAAGCGGACAGTAGTGTTCAATATGATTTTTGCCCAGCAATTCAGCCACTTTTTTTTCCCAGCGTGGTTTGGTGTACACTGCATACCAGGAAGGCGAATCTGAAGTTGGTGTTCCGGATGTGTGCATTTTAGCTATTAATTTGTCTTTTAGTTCTGTTTCAAGTGTCAACAGCGCAAGGCTTCGCCCTCCTCACTCCCATATTAGTATCAAAATATAATGGGAATTAACAGTACTAATTAGAAAAAAGCTGACCAACAGCCCATGTTTTGTTTACTTGTTTGGCAATTAAAGGTCTTATTATTCTTAATCTATGTGTTTTGACTATCCAATTAAAATTCTCAAAAGTATAAATCTTGGATTAACCCCGACACCTCAATTGATGCTACTACCCTGTTTTATTTTCGCCAGCTTTAAAATATCAGATAAAAAAACAGTTTCTTGAATTTCAACGAGCCTGCTCATCAATAAAAATCAAAATGCAAGCTATATCGAGCTAGTGCTTAAAAATAATGATTATTGCTTATATTTTTGATTAGGGCAATTAAAATCTACTAATAAGAGATTAAAAAACATCTCAAAGGTTTAATATCTAAATTTACTTAGCGCAGCAAAAATAGGTAATTAAAGGTATTAAGAATAGAAAATCATGTGATTTTGAAACCCATCACATAAATTCACAGAATTTGCAATAGCTAATGATCTGAATTTATGAGTATTACCAAAAATGAATAGTTGCGAATTTATAATACATCATTCTTCAGCTTAACATTTTTGGAGTGAACATTCATCTATAAAAATACCTGGCTCCAGGTTTATACCCGGGGCCAGGTAAAATAATTAATTGATAAAGCAAAGAAATAGCATTTTATGCCTTGGTCGGGCAGCGTAGTTATTTCTGAATACTGCTCCTAACCATACGTGCAGAATCTAAATGAGCTCTCAACTTGGGTAATGTTTTAGCAGCAAAAGTCTGAATATCGCTGTCCTTATAATTTTCAGAAGCATTCTCGAATAAGCGTATATCATCTTCATGTACTTTTACCATCCTATCCAAATATTTTTGGTCAAAATCACGGCTGCTTAATTTACGCAAGTCGTCCAGATCTCGCTGATTGTCGTCACCCATGCCCGATGGCAGGGTAATTTGTTTGCTAGAAGCCAGATTTTTGATTTCCTGATTAAGCTGCTTATGCTCATCAACCATCATTTTGCCAAAGGCTTTTACCCGGCTATGATTTGATTTCTCCTGTGCCAATTGGCCCACTTCTACTTCCATATGGCCAGCACTGGCCGCATTAACCAGAAAATCAGACTGATCTTCGAGCACATTCTCTTTTTGTTCATTGCTTTCTTTGGCAGCGTCAACAGTATCTTGTTTATTGGCGTTTCTGCAATACATAGTTAATCCCATTACGCTAAGCAATAGCAGGTTTAGCATTAGTTTTTTCATCGGTTCTTATTTTTAGGTGAATAATAAATAGCTAACAGATAAAAGGCCCACATGTTTTATTTTTTTGAAATACAAAGCAATTCAGATTATTATACCTACCTTGCAGCATTAATTTTAATATAAAAATACAATGCAAAAAGAAGGTACAGTAAAGTTTTTTAATGAAACTAAAGGATTCGGATTTATCGTTCCAGAATCAGGCGAAGGTGACATTTTTGTTCATTCTTCAGGTTTAATTGATCAGATTCGTGAAAACGATCGCGTTCAGTATGAAGTTGAAAATGGCAAAAAAGGCCTTAACGCGGTAAATGTGAAAGTTGTTGGTTAATTAACCATATACATTTTAACTTATCCAAAAAACCCTTTCCGTAATTCGGAGAGGGTTTTTTTATGCCTTTATTTTCCTATTTTTTCTTAACGACTCTTTCTTTATGTGCTCCCCTTAAATAGAAAAGGAGCTGTCCGCAGGACTGTGGAGTAAATAAATACCCCCCTGACAAAATATTTGCTTATATTTTCTTAAATCCGTTTCCCCTCTCGAGAGGGGAAATTCTTGTCTTGTTTTTATTTTGCAATAGCATTCATTGGGGTGTGAAATGCCGGCATAAGGTACAACATGCTTACAAACCGGGCTTGAGCAGGAAAAACCCTTCATTCCGGATGCAATTCATTCTGAATCCTTATTTTTGAATGATTACCTTTTAAAAAAGGATATCTGAGAAAATGAAGAACAGTAAAACCATTAAGAACTTTTTATATAGCCATTATTTTTCTGATGGACTCAAGATTAGTTTCGGGGTGGTACTCCCTGCACTCATTTTTGCCAGATTGGGTCAATTTTCTACCGGAATTACCATTTCATTAGGCGCACTTTGCGTAAGTATTGCCGACAATCCGGGACCTGTTTTACACAAAAGAAACGGTATGCTCTATGCCAATCTATTTATTTTTCTGACTGCAATTTTAACCGGACTACTCAATCCATATCCCCTTTTGGTAGCTATAGAGATTGTGGTTTTATGCTTTTTCTTTTCGATGTTTAACGTGTTTGGCAACCGGGCAGCGGCCATTGGTACAGCAGCATTGGTAATTATGGTACTAAACTTGGATGAGAACCGCAGCTTAGATGAAAACCTGATTAACGGGATTTACGTGCTTTTAGGTGGTGTGTGGTATCTAATTTTTAGCCTCTCGGTTATGCACATCAGGCCTTATCGTTTGGCCCAGCAATCCCTAAGTGAATGTATTCAAGAAATAGCAGTTTATTTAAGGCTCAAGGCCGCCTTTTATCAAAACAAAACCAATATCGAGCACAATTATCTTAAACTCATCGATCAGCAGGTTATTGTTCACGAAAAACAGGACATCGTTAGAGAACTCCTTTTTCAAAACCGGATGATCAAAGACCCCAACAATTATGGCCGTTTGCTTATTTTGGTATTGGTAGATATGATTGATTTATTTGAAGAATCTACTGCAACACTCTACGATTACCAGACTTTAAGAGAAAAATATGGTAAAACACGAGCCTTAAAAGCAATTAACCGTACTCTAAATAGCCTGGCAGACGAGCTCAACCACTTAGCTGAGCAATTACTCAGCGATAAAAATGCTGTTCAATCTAAAGATTTTTTAAAAGAATTGAACACGCTAAAAGCGAAAATTGATGAAGTTGAAACTGAATATGCCCTACCCAACCTGGTGCTAAAAAAAATCCTGATCAATATTAGAAATATGATTAGACGCACCGAAAAAGTGTATAGTTATTTCAATCCGCAAATTCTGAGTGAAGCTGCTATTCGTAGCCAACAAGACTTGCCACGCTTTGTTTCTCATCAATATTTCGACCTTAAACTATTTAAAGAAAATTTCAGCTTTTCTTCTAGCATTTTCAGGCATGCCCTCAGAGTAGCCATTGTATGTTTAATTGGTTATTTAGTAGCTAAATTTTTAATTTCTGGCCATTATAGTTATTGGATTTTATTGACCATCATCGTCATCCTGAAACCCAGTTTCAGTTTAACCAAAAAACGCAATTACGAACGGATAATCGGTACCGTAGCCGGAGGTTTGCTGGGCGTTGCCATCATCATATTAATTAAAGATGAAACCGCACGGTTTATCTGTCTGGTGTTTTTCATGATTGGAGCTTACAGTTTCCAGCGGCTCAATTATAAAATTAGTGTATTGTTCTTAACGCCTTATCTGCTTATCCTTTTTAGTTTTTTAGGCGAGAACAACCTTACCATTGCTAAAGAGCGTATTATTGATACCCTGATAGGTTCTGGCATTGCATTTTTAGCCAGCTATTTTATTTTTCCAAACTGGGAATCTCATCAATTAAAAACTGCTATGCGTGAAGCTTTGCTGGCCAATTTCCGCTACCTGCAAAAATTAGCAGCCAGATTGCAAGGCCAAAAAGTAGAAATAACAGATTACAAACTAGTTAGAAAAGAGGTATATGTAAGTTCGGCCAATCTGGGCACTGCTTTTCAAAGAATGTTATCAGAGCCAAAAAATAAGCAGTTTTACAGCAAAGAGATTAATAAATTTGCAGTACTCAACCATATGTTATCTTCATATATTGCCAATTTAGTGCATGTGGCACAACAAGATAAAAACGGGGATATCAATCCATTACATCTCAAATGGATTAAAAAATCAATGTATAATTTAACGGAAGCCATTCAGGCATTAGACGGGGAAATAATTTTGCAAGCGGAATTAGCTTCGCCTGATAAAACCGCAGTACTTATCCCAAAAACACCTTCAGAAACCGACTGGAATGAACACCTGATGAATGAGCAGTTACAGCTAACTTATAAACTTACCAAAGACATCCGTAAACTGGCAGAAACCATAAAGGATAAAGAAGTTTAACTTTTAGCGGCTTCTTTCAACATTTTATGAGCTAGATTTCTACCTAAAAAATTATCAATAAGCAGGTGTACGACATACAAAACCGGTGTGGTGAGTACCGCTACTATAAATTTATACGTATAATTTACCAAACCTATAGCAGCTACCATTTGCCAGCTCCAGCTGTATTGCGGGTTTAGGTAAAACGCGATAAAAATAACTACAAAACTATCTATCAGCTGCGAAACCAACGTAGACCCCGTGGCTCTTAACCACAAAGCCCGTTCGCCTGTAAGGGCTTTAATACGATGAAAAATAAACACATCGGCAATCTGGCCAATTAAAAAGGCGGTAATCGAACCTACAATAATCCACATCCCCTGGCCAAAAATGCCGTTAAAAGCGGCGTTCATATTTACTCCAACCCCATCAATAGTTTGATTTACCCAGAAATCTGATGGCGACAGCTGAATAGCAATACCCACCACCATAAAAGCGAATATGATTAATAAGGAAGCTAAAATGGATAGAAAACGAACCTGTTTTAAGCCAAAATATTCGTTAATAATATCAGTCATAATAAAAACCAATGGCCAGGTAAGCACACCTGCCGACATGTTAAACGACAGGTTTTTGACACCCAGTAAATTGATGTCAAATTTTTTAAGTCCCAAAGATTCTTCTACAGAAAATATCTTTACCCCTATAAATTCAGACAGGATTGCGTTGGCGATAAAAAAACTTCCTAAAATAATTAGGAGCCTGCTTTCTTTACTTTTAAAGGTCATTGTTAAGGTTTTATCACTAAAAATAGCTTATTTTTTTACTTATCTTGTGTTTTTATTTAACGGATATTAGAGTAAATGGTTATTATTTAGTCTAAACTATGCGTTTTTGCGTAGCCCCAAAAGACGAAAATTAGAAAAAGCTGAGATTGCGCCGCAAAAAGTTTAATTTTAATAAATAAATATGGATGTACTAAAAATTACCACCTTTCAGGCCTATTTATTTTGGGAAAACTGCGACAAAAATCTGCAAAATTTAGCCCTTCGCCTTTCTTCCATTAGGGAGAAAACCGATTTAATTGTCCTGCCGGAAATGTTTAATACCGGTTTTTCGATGAATACCGAGAAACTGGCCGAAGAAATGGACGGGAAAACCATAGAATGGATGCAAAACCAGGCCCGCAAATTTGAATGTGTGGTAACCGGGAGCTTAATCATCCGCGAAAGCGGCAAATATTACAACCGTTTAATCTGGATGAATCCGGATGGATCATACCAGCATTATGATAAACGCCATTTATTTGGTTTAGGCCAAGAAGATGAACATTTCAGCCCCGGAACCGAAAAATTATTTGTTGAATTAAAAGGCTGGAAAATCTGTCCGGCCATTTGCTACGATCTCCGTTTTCCAGTTTGGTTAAGAAACAATCCCGATAATCCCTACGATTTACTCTTATTAATTGCCAGCTGGCCAGATAAACGTGCCTTGCATTGGCGCACCCTCATTCCGGCAAGGGCCATAGAAAACCAATCGTTTGTAGTGGCGGTAAACCGTGTGGGACATGATGGGAATGAAGTTTTCCATTCGGGCGGATCGATGTGTATTGCCGCCGATGGCTCTGTGATTTATTATAAACCCAACGACGAAGATTTATACACCTTTACCATCAACAAAGCTGATTTAGAAAAAACCCGAAGAATCTATCCTTTTTTAAGAGATAGCGATCATTTCCACCTCGATAGTTAAGAACTTTATGAAGCGTTTAGTATTCCTGGCAGCCTTCTGGCTTGCTCATGTTCAATTATATGCCCAAACTGATTTAACCCGCTGGGTAAATCCATTTATTGGCACCGGCGGACATGGACATACTTTTCCAGGGCCTACACTTCCCTTTGGTATGATGCAGCTAGGCCCCGATACCCGATTAACAGGCTGGGACGGTTGTTCTGGTTACCATTATTCCGATTCGGTAGTTTATGGTTTTTCGCACACTCATTTAAGCGGTACTGGCGTACCCGATTATGGCGACATCTTATTGATGCCAACCACCGGAAAGCCACAGTTTAAAAATGCAGACTATGCTTCTCCTTTCCAAAAAAAGAACGAAAAAGCGAGTGCCGGGTATTATAAAACCCATTTAGATAAATACGATATTGATGTAGAATTAACCAGCACTTTACGGGCGGGCATCCATCAGTACCAATATCCGGCTACGGCCGAAGCCAATATTATTATTGATTTACAACACCGGGATGAGGTGCTGGATTCCTGGATTGAGGTACTTAACGACCGCGAAATCCGGGGATTCCGCCGTTCAAAAGCCTGGGCCGAAGATCAGCCCGTTTATTTTCATATTAAATTTGAAAAACCTTTTAAAAATTACGGAATAGCTATAAACGATATAGTACAAAAGGGCATAAAAAAAGCATCCGGAAAAAACATTAAACTGTTTGTACAATTTAATCGTCCCGGAAAATTAAGATCTAAGGTGGGTATTTCTGCCGTAAGTGCAGCAGGTGCATTAAAAAACCTCGATGCCGAAATCCCCGGTTTTAACTTCAATAAAACCCTGCTAGCCGCAAAGGCCGCCTGGAATAAAGAACTCCATAAAATTGAAGTAGAAAGTACCGATAAAAACAAACTGACTACTTTTTACACCGCCCTATACCATTCCTTTTTAAGTCCTAATTTATTTATGGATGTTGACGGGCAGTATTTTGGCACAGATAAAAAAATACACCAAGCTCAGGGCTTTGATAATTATACTGTTTTTTCACTTTGGGATACCTACCGGGCAGAACACCCCCTGCTCAGTTTAATAGACCGTAAAAGAACCGGCGATTTTATCCAGACTTTTCTACATCAGCATCAAAATAGCGGTTTATTACCTGTTTGGGAACTGGCAGGCAACGAAACCTATTGTATGATTGCCAATCATTCTATACCCGTAATAGTAGATGCCTATCAAAAAGGTATCCGCAATTTTGATACAGAATTGGCATTTTCGGCGATGAAATCGGCAGTAAACCGTACGCAATTTGGCTTAGATTCTTACCGCAATAATGGTTTGGTATTGGCAGACGATGAACACGAATCGGTTTCTAAAACCCTGGAATATGCATACGACGATTGGTGTATAGCCCAAATGGCTAAGGCATTAGGCAAAACGGATGATTACCTTGAATTTATTAAACGTGCCCAATACTGGAAAAACGTGTTTGATAAATCAACTGGATTTATGCGTGCCCGCTCTAACGGCGATTGGTGGAAACCCTTTAACCCAACCGAAGTAAACAATAATTATACCGAAGCCAACAGCTGGCAGTACAGTTTTTATGTTCCACAGGATATCCAATCGCTGGCAAAATCCATGGGTGGCACCGCCGCTTTTGAAAAAAAACTGGATGAATTATTTACCACTTCCGACGAACTTTCCGGTCGTGGACAGGCAGATATTACCGGCTTAATTGGCCAATATGCACATGGTAATGAGCCCAGCCACCATATGGCCTATTTGTATAATTTTACAAACAGTCCGCACAAAACGGCAGCCTATATACAGCAAATCAGGTCTGAACAGTACAAAAATGCACCTGACGGACTATCAGGAAACGAAGATTGTGGTCAAATGTCGGCCTGGCTGATTATGAGCGCCATGGGTTTTTATCCAGTTAACCCGGCAAGTAATCAATACCTAATTGGCACTCCCTGGTTTAAAAAGAGTACAATCCACTTAGAAAATGGTAAATCCTTTATAATAGAAGCCCCCGATTATAGCGACCAAAGTTTTTATTTGCAGGATATCAGCCTCAATAAACAAGCCTATACTAAATCATTTATTCAATTTGATGATATCAAAGATGGGGGTGTATTAAAGTTTGTTACCGGCAAATTGCCTAACGAGGTTTTTATGCAAAGCCTTGAAAAACCGGAATCTATTATTGAAAAAGAAATGATCATCCCCAACCCGATTATCAGCTCCAACTCCCCTACTTTTTCCGGACAGCAGGAGGTGAAAATAGAAAGTCAAATTAATGGAGCTAGTATATATTATACTTTAGATGGCTCAACTCCTAATCCACAAAGTATATTATACCAATCACCTTTTAATATCAGTCAAAGCAGTACCATTAAAGCGGTAGCATATCTCGGGCAAAAAAACAGTTTTGAAGTAAACGCTAATTTTCACCAAATTCCTGATGATAAAGAAGTAAGCATTACTTATCCTTATTTAAAATCATATACCGGCGGAGGAGATTTTGCTTTGGTAGATGGCATACGTGGAAAAGATAATTTTAGATTGGGCAATGCCTGGCAAGCTTATCAAAATACCGATTTTGAAGCAATTGTAGATTTAAAATCAGTAAAAAACATCAATTCAATTGGATTAGGCTGCTTGCAGGATACCCGTTCCTGGATTATTTTCCCTTCACAAATTCACTTTTGGGGTTCTAATGATGGAATCAATTATCGGCCCTTAGGACAAATTACAAATAGTGTACCCGCAAATGATTATATGCTCATGCTCAAAGATTTTAAAATTGAGTTAAGCGATGCGGTACGTTATATAAAAATTATGGCTAAAAATTACGGCGATTTACCTTCCTGGCATCAGGGATTTAGCGATGGTGGCAAAGCCATCATTTTTGCAGATGAAATCATTATTAAATAACAAACAGAATTCAGATAAAAAGCATTTTATGCTCATATTTGGGGCAAAGTAATTAATATGTTTAAAGAGATTAAGAAAAAGCGGATTCGGTATATAATTATCCCTTTGTATTTCCTGGTATTATTTTTCTGCGCCATGGAACTTAATTTTTTATGGCTTTTCGGTTATTCACCTACCGTAAAAGATATCAAATCACCAAACCTGCAATTGGTATCTGAAGTATATACCGCCGATGGCAAATTGATAGGCCGTTATTTCCGTCAAAACCGTATCCCAGTTGAATTTAAAGAAATTGCACCCAGCGTAGTAGATGCATTGGTAGCCACCGAAGATGTCCGTTTTTACGAGCACAGCGGTATTGATATACTTTCTGTTATTTCGAGCACGGTTTCTACCGCCAAGGGCGACAAACGCGGAGCAAGCACTATTACCCAGCAATTGGCCAAAAACCTATACAGCACCCGTGGAAAAAATGCACAGGGTTGGATCAGGCATATCCCCCTTTTTCGTACACTTATTTATAAATTAAAAGAGTGGACTACCGCGTTAAAACTGGAAAAATATCACACTAAAAACGAAATTATTACCCTCTACCTCAATACCGTTCCTTTTGGTAACAATGCCTATGGAATTAAAATTGCTGCAAAACGCTATTTCAGCAAAGAACCCAATGCATTAAAAGTGGAAGAAGCAGCCATGCTCGTGGGTATGCTGAAGGCCACCAGTACTTACAACCCGTTTAAAAACCCGGAAAAGTGTTTAGAGCGTAGAAATGTGGTGCTTTCTCAAATGAATAAGTACCAGTTTTTGGGCGATGCTGCATTTAAAAAATATACGGCAAGACCTTTAAAATTAAAAGTTTCAGAATTACAGGAAGGTGCCGAGGGCGATTCGTATTTAAGAGCCGCAGTTGCCCGGTATCTGGAAAAATGGTGCGAAGAGAACGATTATAATTTATATGAGGATGGCTTAAAAATTTACACCACTATCGATTCCAGACTGCAAAACTATGCAGAAGAAGCCGTAAACAGCCAAATGAAAACCTTACAGCGCCGTTTCCAGAATGTTTGGGGCAACGAAAACCCTTGGCGGGATAAAGACGGCAATGAAATTGTAGATTTTCTGGAAAAGGCGGCACAAAAACTTCCGGAGTATGATTTACTAAAGAAGAAATACAATAATAACCGTGATTCTATCCAATTCTATCTCAATAAGCCTAAAAAAATGAAAGTTTTTAGCTGGGATGGCGAGAAAGAGGTGGAATACAGCACCATGGATTCTATCAAATATTA
>CAZFAE010000010.1:27524-35531 GCA_964516035.1 uncultured Sphingobacterium sp. | reverse complement strand
CACTTTAAAACTTCAGAAACCGGCGAAGGATCCAGAACGGCCCTCCCTATTTATGGAAAGTTTATGGAAAAAGTACTTAACGACCCTGCAACAGGCATTAAACCGGGGCGTTTCCCTAAACCCGAAGTAACCATAACCCGGGCTTACCAATGCGAATCGCCACGAATAGTTGCCGATACCACTCAAATAGATAGCGCTTTATTAGACAGCACGCTGACTATTCCTTTAGAAGAAAACCAGCCGGCAGAACAGGAAAAAGAAAACCCAAATCCAACTATTATTAAAATACTGGCTGATGTTAAATCAGAGCCTAAAAAACCGGTAAAAAAAGATAATTAAATAAGTGTACTACAAACAAATTGTTAGCCAGTATGCTTTTATTTATACACTAAACAGGTGCAGTTAAATGAGCTATTTAATTGCTAACTTAGAATATAAAGAGAAATAGATAATCATATATTACCCTAAATACCAAAAGCCGTGAAACGTTTCGCTCTTCAATCCATCCTGCTGCTGCTTTTTATCAGTGCTGCAAATCTTACTGTTCAGGCTCAATACTTTGGCCAAAATAAGGTACGTTATAAAAACCTGAAATTTAAAGTTTACCAAACGCCGCACTTCGACCTGTATTATTATATGAATAATGATAGTTTGGTCAAGCGATTTGCAAAAGAAAGCGAAACCTGGTATACACTTCATCAGCAAGTATTTAGAGATACCTTTACCCGAAAAAACCCCTTTATTCTATACAATAATGCCCCAGAGTTTCAGCAAACTACCGCCATCGACGGCGATATTGGTGTGGGTACGGGCGGGGTAACCGAAGGATTAAAAAACCGAGTAGTAATGCCGGTTACCCAATTGAATCACCAAACCCGACACGTATTAGGTCACGAATTAGTACACGCCTTTCAATACCATTCACTCATTGAGGGCGATTCTACCACTATCGAAAACATTGGCAACCTCCCATTGTGGATGATAGAAGGTATGGCAGAATACCTTTCTATTGGTAAAACAGATGCTTTTACCTCCATGTGGATGCGTGATGCTTATCTCAATAAAGATATTCCTAGCCTAAAAGATTTAACTACCAGCAATAAATATTTTCCTTACCGTTACGGGCAGGCATTTTGGTCGTATATCGGTTCCACATACGGAGATACAGTAATTGTACCTCTGTTTAAAGAAGCCGCCCGTATGGGCTATGAAAGGGCTATCCAAAAAACCTTCGGTTATACCGAAAAAACTTTATCCAGCCTCTGGAAAACCAGCATTGAGAACACCTATAAACCATTTCTGAAAGACACCACACAAACTCCGGTAGGCAAACGCATTTTGGATAACAAAAATGCGGGCGACATGAATGTGGCGCCTTCTATTTCGCCAGACGGGAAATACGTGGCCTTTCTTTCTGAGAAAGAACTATTTAGCATAGATCTTTTTCTGGCCGATGCGCAAACCGGTAAAATTATCCGAAAACTCACCAGTAAAACCAGAAACTCACATATTGATGAGTTTAACTTCATCGAATCTGCAGGAGCCTGGTCGCCAGATAGCAAACGCTTTGCCTTTAGCGCTTACGCGGAAGGCCGAAACAAATTATTTATAGTAGATACCGATAACGGGCGAACACTAGCCACCGAATCGATGGGTGCTGTAGAAGAATTCAGCAATATCACCTGGTCTGCCGATGGAGCCAGCGTAGCATTTTCTGGATTAAAAGAAGGACAAGGCGATTTATATCTATTTAACCTCAACACAAAAGTACTTACGCAACTAACCAACGATAAATATTCAGATTACCATCCCAGCTTTTCGCACGATGGACAAAAAATTGTTTTCAGCAGCGACCGTACCACTTTAGACGATAATGATACGGGCATTGCTATCCCTTTCAACTTAGCGATACTCAACTTATCAGATCTAAAAATAACAGACATCAACGTTTTTGATGGTGCAAACAACCTTAACCCACAATTTTCTGGCAACGATGAGCAGATTTACTTCTTATCCAATCGCGATGGATTTAGAAATTTGTATCGCTATCAATTAAATGACCGAACCGTTGAACAATTAACCGATTACTTTACGGGCATTAGCGGTATTACCGAGTTTGCTCCTGCTTTAAGTGTATCAAAAACCGATGAAATAGCTTACACCTATTATCGGGCACAGAAATACCAGATTTACAATGCCAAAGCTTCAGATTTTAAAGCCGTTCAGGTAGATCCGCAAAAAACAGATTTCTCTGCAGCTAATTTACCGCCGTATAAATCAGCCGGCGTAGACATTGTGAATAGCAATCTCCGAAATTTTGAACGCTTTGAAGAAATTAACGATAAGCGTATCAAACCTATTCCGTTTCGCTCTAAATTTAAACTCGATTATTTATCCGGCAATGGTGTGGGTGCTTCCGTGGGTCGTTTTGGTACCGGTTTATCCAGCGGGGTACAGGGTATTTTTTCTGATATTTTAGGCCGTAACCAGATTTATGCTGCCGCCGCCGTAAACGGTGAAATTTATGATTTCGGAGCTCAGGTAGCCTATATCAATCAACAAAGCCGGGTAAACTGGGGTGCAGGTATTTCTCATATTCCTTATATTAATGCTTATTTATCGCAAGAATTAATTGAAAACGGACAGGTATTACGCGATAGTTATGATGTTATTCGAACCTTTGAAGATAAGGTACAACTATTCAGCTCCTACCCTTTTTCCCGTATCAATCGTTTTGAAATTGGCGCATCAGCAGCAACTTATTCATACCGGGTAGACCGTTTTAGTCAGTACTATGAAATGGTTAATGGCTTTCCAGCTTATTTTCTAGGTTCAGACCGCAACAAAATACCCTTAGCAGAAGCCAATCAATACTATAACAATACCTATGGAATAAATTTCCAAAATTTTAAAATTTATGGATTTGATGCTGCTCTGGTTGGCGACAATACCAATTTTGGGATAACCGCCCCATTAAACGGTTATCGTTATCGCCTTGGTATCAATCAGCTATTTGGCGATTTTAGTTTATCGGTTGCAACCGCAGATTTAAGAAAATATGTCCGGATTAATAAAATTACGCTTGCTGGGCGCTTTTTAAGCAGTTTTGCATTCGGAAAAGACCAGAACCAATATTATGCCCAACAGTTTATTGGCTATCCTACCTTTATCAGGGGTTATGAATACAATTCCTTTTATAAGGAAGGCGATATGAGTTCACCGGGTTTTGGCATCGATCAATTGGTGGGCAGTAAAACGGTAGTGGCCAATTTCGAAGTCCGCTTACCATTTACAGGACCTAAAAAATTATCGGCTATCGAATCTAAATTCTTATTTAGTGATTTAAATGCCTTTTTTGATTTCGGATTGGCTTTTAATTCAGATTCTGAGGTGTCTTTTAGTTCACAATCCAAACCGGTAGGCACCAAACCAAACCCTGATCCTAACAACCCTAATCCTATTCCGGTATATAGCCGGGTGCCAGCCATGAGTGCCGGTTTATCTTTAAGAGTTAATGTGTTCGGCTATTTCGTATTAGAACCTTATTATGCCATTCCGTTTCAGCGTAAAAACTTAAAAGGTGGCATATTTGGGCTAACCTTTGCTCCAGGTTGGTAAATTTCCTTAAACTTAACAAAGAAAGCCCACGATCTACATCGTGGGCTTTCTTTGTTATAAGAGAGTCACCTTGTCCGAAGGACCCCTTTGGAGAGCCTATCGAAAGGTGGTGCGCCATCCTCTATTAGCACTGATTCGTTCAAACGTGAACCTGATGCTGGTTTTCTGTTCGTGAAGACACGAACAGAGGCGAATTAGAAACAACATAGCCCACGATTTAAATCGTGGGCTATGAAAAAATAAACATGTAAAACGGTTTCAACCGTTTATCAATAAACTGAAAATTAAGCTACCCTACTCAAGCCGGCACTCATCCAATGCTGTACTGGCTGTGCTGCTTCGCGGTGCAGGGCAAGGGTTAAATCAATCCAATCTGCATTAACCGCTCTTACCAGTCGTTCTTTCTGCATGCGTGTAAACTGGTTAATTAAAGCAAATCTGGAATGGGCCAAAGTTTCGCTGTTATATTCTTCAAAATATACCAAACGGTTTAATTGCTGCCCCGGATCAAAAAGCAAGCTGGGCATTTCGCCATAAAAATTCATCGTTTTCAACAAATCGGTACTCATGCCTACATGTAGGGTATTCCGATTTCTGTCTGTAATTACATAAACGTACTTTTTCATGTTCTTCTTTTTTAATCAAACAACTAAATCGATTAGTTTTTTTTGTTGGTTTGATAAATAAATACTAACTTTATTGGCACAATAATACTAACAATTTTAGTAAAAACAAATTTATTTTAAAAAATGGCAAACATTTCTAATAACCTGAAATACCTGAGAAAGAAAAAGGGCTTAACGCAGCAACAATTTGCTGATTTAATGGAAATTAAAAGATCGCTGGTTGGAGCCTATGAGGAGGAACGTGCAGAGCCGAAATACGAATTGCTAAAAAAATTCGCAGAGTTTTATGAGCTTTCTATGGATGAATTGGTGAATGAAAAGATTAATGATGCCTGGAAACCTAAACCGAAAGGCGATGGCAGCAATATCCGGATTTTGAGCATTTCTGTAGATCAGCATGATAATGAAAATATAGAACTGGTTCCGCTTAAGGCCAGTGCCGGTTATTTGAATGGTTATGCCGATCCGGAGTTTGTAGCCGAGCTACCTAAATTCCACTTGCCTTTTTTTAATCAGGGTACTTATCGGGCTTTTGAAATTAAAGGCGATTCGATGCTGCCCCTGCCCAGCGGCAGTATTGTGGTTGGCGAATACCTTGAAAATTGGAATGATGTGAAAGCTAACGACACTTATGTGGTAATTAGCCGCAATGATGGGGTAGTTTATAAACGCATTGGCAATAAACCTAAAGATAACCAATCGCTGAAACTGGTTTCGGATAATCCGGTTTACGAACCTTATACTGTTCCGGTGGAGGATGTATTGGAAATTTGGAAAGCCAAGGCTTATATCAGCACCGAATTCCCCCAGCCATCAGCAGAACCAAGTTTAGAATCGCTGACGAATATGGTGGCACAGATGCAGAAATCTATTAGCAATTTAAAAAACTAGGCTCGTTTTTGGGTGGTTTTTGTGGTGTTGCTAATTATGTATATTTGCCTCAAATAAGCGAATTTCTATGAAAAATATTGCAGTTATCGGTTCGGGCACCATGGGCAATGGTATTGCTCATACTTTTGCCCAGTTTGGTTTTTCGGTGGCTTTAATTGATGTTTCTGCCGATGCTTTGGAGCGTGGCATGAATACTATTGCCAAGAATTTAGACCGCCAGGTTGCCAAAGGAAGCATCAGCGAAAGCGATAAAGCACAAACGCTGGCTAACATTACTTCTTTTACCGATTTAAAAACCGGTGTTGCTGCCGCAGATTTAGTAGTAGAAGCTGCCACTGAAAATATTGACCTTAAACTGCAAATTTTTCGCGATTTAGACCAGCATTGCCATCCGGAAACCATTCTGGCTTCTAATACTTCTTCTATTTCTATTACTAAAATTGCTTCGGTAACTAAAAGAAGTGATAAGGTTATTGGCATGCATTTTATGAATCCGGTTCCGGTGATGAAACTGGTTGAAGTTATTCGTGGATATGCTACCAGCGATGCGGTATCAGCTACCATTATGGATTTATCAGCCAAACTGGGCAAAACTCCGGTGGAAGTAAATGATTATCCGGGTTTTGTAGCCAATCGTATTTTAATGCCCATGATTAATGAGGCCATTTACACGCTTTACGAGGGCGTTGCCGGTGTTTCTGAAATTGATACGGTAATGAAACTGGGCATGGCGCATCCGATGGGACCACTGCAATTAGCAGATTTTATTGGCTTGGATGTTTGCCTGGCTATTTTAAATGTTTTACACGATGGTTTCGGCAATCCGAAATATGCCCCTTGCCCATTATTGGTAAATATGGTTACTGCCGGAGAAAAAGGCGCCAAGAGTGGTAGCGGTTTTTATACCTACACTCCGGGTTCTAAAGATTTGGTGGTAGCGCCAAAATTTGCCTAAAAATAAAGTTCTGAAGCTACACGGTAAGTGTTGCAATGGGCTTCTACAATATCTTTAATGTGTGGAGAATATCCGCCGCCCATGCTTACCTGCACCGGTATTTTTCTGTTTTTACAATGCTCAAAAAACAAGCGGTCGCGGGTTTTGCAGGCTGATTTGGACAAAGCCAGTTTGCCTAATTTATCGGTTTCCAGGATATCTACTCCAGAAAGGTAAAACACAAAATCGGGTTTAAATACTTCAAATAGTGCCTTAAGCTGTGTTTTCAGAATTTTTAAATAGTCTTCATCTCCTGTTCCATCGGCCAGGCCAATATCTAAGTCTGATTGCTCTTTTCTAAACGGAAAATTCTTTTCGGCATGCATGGAGAAAGTGAAAACCCTGGGTTCGCCAGCAAAAATTTGGGCAGTTCCGTTTCCCTGATGCACATCTAAATCGATAATTAAAATACGTTGGGCTAAACCTTTTTTTAACAAATAATTGGCTGCAATGGCCTGGTCGTTCAACATACAAAACCCTTCGCCCCAATTGCTCCCGGCATGATGCGTACCGCCAGCCACATTAAAAGCTACACCGTGTTGCATGGCTTTTAAACAGCCTTCAATGGTTCCCTGGGCAATGCGCAACTCCCGTTCTACCAATTGTGCAGATAGCGGAAACCCGATGCGGCGTTCTTCTTGCGGACTTAGGTTTAGATTTTTAAGGCGATAAAAATACTCAGTTTCGTGAGTCCAAAGAGCGATTTCATCATCCAATATTCCGGGAGAGAATAAATTAGCGGCTTGAATAATCCCTTCATGCAGTAATTGCGCTGGAATCAATTCGTATTTAAGCATTGGAAAACGATGCCCTTCCGGCAGCGGATGGGCATAAATGGGATCATGAGCGATGTATAACACGAAAAGAAATTAATGTACGCAAGGACGGGAACGGGAATTGTTTACAAATTGAATAATGGCCGCAACACCCAAAACAGCAAAGGCGGTCCAGGCAGCCTGAATTACCTGTTCGTATGTTTGTGCATCTATTTGTTGTCTTTTCAAGATGATACCGTATAAAGCCCACATCACCACCAGAGCGAAAGCTACATTTCTGCGTACAAACACCATAAACAAACAAATGAGCGAAGCAATACCAATTAATATGATGGCCCAATGTTCTGGCGTTATTCCCCAGCCATCCCATTTAATGGAAACTAAATAAGCACTGGTATTGGCAATGGTGGCAATACAAATCCAGGCAAAATATATACTTAAAGGGAACTGGCTAAAAACCTTACCGGTTAATGCCCGACGTGGGTTATAAATATTGAGGCGAATGTGAATAGCCAATAAACTGATTAATTGGATGAACATGAGGATTACCGAAGGGAAAAGCCACTCGTTAAGCCAGGCAAAAACCCATATTGCGGTGGCCAGGTTATTAATTACAAACAGCCCCCCCATTTTTTTAACGTCTTGGTTTACTCTTTGATCTGCATGCTGGGTAAAAGCCTGAAATACATGGTAAATGCAGAATAAGAAAAGAGAAATATAAATGATACCCCAAATGGCGAAAGTAATACCTGCCGGCGTAAAAACCGTTTCGTATTTGGCAGAAACCGTGGCCATGGTGTTTGGCAGACCCAATAAACCCCACTGGCTTAAATTAGAAACGGCAAAAGCCAAGAGGAATGCAATGGTATTAAAAATAGACAGCAACCTGATTTCTTTAATCATATTTGATCAATTAAGCACTTAGAATTGTTTAATTCAGCTTTTCACAAATCTTAGCAAGTTCCGTTCCGAAACGATAAATATCCTCAAAAGAGTTGTACAATGGCACCGGACTGATGCGAATAACGTTGGGTTCACGCCAATCGCCCACAATACGAGCTTTAACCAATTCATCAAAAATGAGCTTGCCATTTTTATTGGC
>CAZFAE010000010.1:20032-27424 GCA_964516035.1 uncultured Sphingobacterium sp. | reverse complement strand
GCACCTTTCTCGGGCACAAAACCTTTGGTCATTTTAAAACGGGTACTTTCCTGGTAACCCCACCAGCCTGCAAAGCGGTTTAATTCGGGATTATTAAAATGTTTTTCGTGAATAAATACGCCGCTTATGCCACCGGGGCTGCTGTTCATGTATTTATACGAGCACCAACAGGCAAAATCTACCTGCCATTGGTGAAGCTCCAAAATCACGTTTCCGGCAGCGTGAGCTAAATCGAAGCCTACCTTTGCTCCTGCAGCATGGCCAGCTTTGGTAATGGCTGCTAAATCAAATAACTGGCCGGTATAATAGTTAATACCGCCAAACAAGATGAGCGCTAATTCTTCTCCATGCTCATGTATTGCAGCTAGTATATCTTCGGTTCTGAGTGTTTCTTCGCCGGGGCGGGGTACAACTTCAATAATGGCTTCTTCCGGGTTGATACCATGAAAACGCAAATGACTTTCTACTGCATACTGGTCTGAAGGAAATGCGCCGCCTTCCATCAAAATTTTTATTCTTTTGCCCTCCGGGCGATAAAAACTCACCATCATCAGGTGCAGGTTTACCGTGAGGTTATTCATCGAAATCACCTCTTCTGGCTTTGCGCCAACAATTGGTGCCAGCAATTGCTGCAATTCTTTATGGTAGGTCATCCAGGGCGTTTGGCCCTCAAACCAACCTTCTACGGCCAAATTCTGCCATTGATCTAGTTGTGCCTGCAGGTAATTTTGAGCACTTTTAGGCTGCAAACCCAAAGAATTACCGCATAAATAAATAATTTCTTCGCCCCGATGCTTTGGAATTAAAAACTCAGACCGGAATGAGCGTAAAGCATCTTCGGAATCTAATTGTTTGGCAAAATCGAGTGAATTTTCAAATTCCATCATAAAAATAGCGTCAGCAGACTAGTTTCCTATTTTGATTAATTCAATTTCAAAAATCAGCACACTGTAGGGTGGAATATCTTCTCCGGCACCGTTTTCGCCATAACCTAACTGATAAGGAATGTAAAAACGGTATTTAGAGCCAACAGTCATTAATTGTACGCCTTCTGTCCAGCCCGGAATAACCTGGTTCAGCATAGTGGTAAAAGGCTGATTTCTTTCGTAAGAACTATCAAAGGGTCTTCCATTGCTCAACGTACCGCGATAATGCACTGTAACCTGATCTGTAACCAGTGGTTTAGCACCTTGGGCAGCAGTAATCACTTCATAATACAAACCAGAAGCAGTACTTATGATCCCTTTTTTGTTTTTAATCTCTTCGAGAAAACGATTTGATTCTACTAAAAAACTTTCTGAGGTTTTCTTTTTTACATAAGTCAAATAATCCATAATACACTGCTGTCCTTCCTGCTGATTTAAACGTGTGGCTCTACCGGCAAACACATCTTTTATGCCCCTTTCCAAAATAGCATAATTAAGAGCCGAAATTCCACGACGTTTTAAATCCTGGGCAATACTTGCACCCATGGCATAACTAACAGAGTCTAACTGCGTTTTCAGAACTACTTTAGCCGTATCGGCGGAAGTGTTCTGTGCTTTAACAAAACTTACCGTTCCAAAAAGAACAACGAAGAGCATGATTTTTATTTTCATATTTTTGAATTTTGATTTTTTAATTAACAGGAATTAAGGCAATAATTTCTTCGAGATAATGGGCGTCTATTTCATCAAAATGATTTAGAAGTTCGCTATCCACATCTAAAACACCTAAAATTTTACCGTTGCGGATAACCGGTATTACAATTTCTGATTTTGAAATGGAACTGCATGCAATATGCCCGGGAAATTCATCAACATTCGGCACAATTAGGGTCTTTCCTTCTGCCCAGGCAGCGCCACAAACACCTTTACCCTTAGCAATACGGGTGCAAGCCACCGGTCCCTGGAAAGGTGCTAAAACCAGCTCTCCATCTTTCACCCAATAAAACCCTACCCAGAAAAAGCCAAACTGCTCTTTTAAAGCGGCACAAACATTAGCTAAATTGGCGGTCAAGTCGGTTTCTCCTGATAAAAGTGCTGCTATTTGCGGCACCAACGATTGATATTGTTCTGCTTTACCAGCGGTACTGATTTTTAAATCTTCGGCCATATGAATACAAAAATAAGAAGCAAAAGCAATTTGTTGCATTAATTAGCCGAATGTGAGCAAATAGCCCGTCGTGTGGAAAGAATTTTATCGTGTACTATTTCTTGTTGAACTATTTTTGGATCCACTAAAGTATTGAACGCCAGACATGATTGTTTCTTTAACCTTAATAAAATACCGTAAACGAGCTATTCCGTTGGCTTTACTGGCCATGGCTGTTCACCGCATTCCATTACTATTTAACAAACATTGCAGTTTTTGGAAACTTATGGGCTGCGGCAAAAACGGCACTTTCGATTTAAATCCAGATTGGCAACAATGGGGTTTATGGGCTGTTTGGAATAATGAGCAAGATTTTGAGCATTTCTATCATCATTCTTTGATCAGTAAATGGTGGCGTTTATTTGCTTTAGAACATTGGACAGTGCTTTGCGAACCTTTAAGTAGTCATGGAAAATGGAGCGGCAAAGAGCCTTTTGGCAACCCAAACAAGGATCAAGATTACCAAGGGCCGGTTGCCGTATTAACCCGTGCAGAAATCCGAATAAGCAAATTGAAGGCATTTTGGGCCAACGTAGGCAGCGTAGCCGATATGATGAAGACTGCACCGGGGTATCTCTATTCCGTGGGTATTGGAGAGGCTCCTTTCTATTTACAAGCTACTTTTTCTGTTTGGGATGATTTGGAACAGGTTAAAACCTTTGCCTACCGCTCTCGGGAGCATGCCGAGGTAATTAAAAAAACCAGAAAAGAAGATTGGTATGCCGAAGAGCTGTTTGCCCGATTTAAACCTTTAAGAACTTTGGGTAAAATTGATGGAATTAATCCGTTAAAAAGCCTGGCTATACCGCATCAATATTAAACAGAAATAAAGCCATGAGAGTTGTTGCAGAACTACCCCATCCCGAGTGTAAGATCACCATCTTTTCGATGAATCAGAAATACCTGATTAAAATTGAAAAGGGAATTTTTGAGCAAACTTACAAGCTAAGTGAGCTGGATATAACGGATGGAGTGAACGGTGTATTCCAGATTTTAGATGAAGAATTTATGGCTGGTGTGGTGCAAAGATTTGAAACCATGCGTGATGATTTTCACGCCGCATATAAGCGACACGAATTTTGATAATTTGATTGATATAAATTACATAAGTAACTAATAAATAATGCTTTATATTGCGAAACAGAATTATATTCTGTAAAACAAGCAATTTTAGAACTGCTTTAAACACATAAAGTAAAGTGATTATATAAATAAAATAATATAACAAACTTATAAACAGTCAATTATATTTATTAAAAAAATATAATTTCGAGAGCTAAAAATGCCAAATAAATGAGAAGTTTACCTTCAAACAATATACAATTTAAATTTTAACCACTTAAGAAAAAAAGCTATTTTTGTTTATGATTCAGACCTTAAAAAACCCTAGATTTTTAGTTTTAACCATTTTGGTTTTAGCTGCTGCAGCTACCCGTGCCCTTCCCCTACTCGTTCCGCATGTATGGAACTTTACTGCTGTTGGTGCCTTGGCTATTTTTGCAGGTGCACAATTTGACGATAAACGTATAGCCTTTATTATGCCTTTAGCTGCTATGGCTGTTTCTGATTTATTTATAGGCAATGGATTTGATTTAATTGTATATTCTGGTTTTATTGCCATGGTACTTTGTGGTTTCTTGATCAGAAATAAGAAGTCGGTAGCCAACCTGTTTTTAGGAAGCATTTCTGGCGCTCTTATTTTTTATCTGATTACCAACTTCGCATTGTTCTACCCACAAACGATGTATCCGCATAACCTTTCTGGAATTGTTGCCTCTTATGTGGCAGCCTTGCCTTTTCTTAATAATATGTTGGCCGGTAATTTAATTTATGGAACAGCTTTATTCGGCAGCTTCTATTTATTGAGCAAAAAATATCCAAGTTTGGCTAAATAAGCAATCAAAGCTTTTTAGCTATTTAAAAGCCCTCTCCGAATCATCGGAGAGGGCTTTTTGTTTAATTTAATTGCCAGACAAACATAGCCCAGGATTTAAATCCTAGGCTATGAAATTTCAACCCCCTCCTTTTTTAGGAGGGTTTGGGGTAGGTAAGCTATAATTCAAAACCCCTCAGCCTCGACATAGTCGGGACAGCTCCAATAAACTAGGGGAGCACAACTGGAAGTTTATTAAACCCGATTGCAGCCCTGGCGTTCGCCGGGACGGAAAGCGGGACTGCAGTGGTTTGATAGCCTGCCGATGGTTTTCTAAAATCAGCAGACAAAACCCAAAATATAATCCCAATAAGCCGGTTTTTGAGTGGCAGATTTTGCATTCCTTATTATAATGTCTTTATTTGCACAAATTTGATTTCTATCTAATGGCAAAAAATTTACTAATTGTAGAGTCTCCGGCGAAAGCTAAAACCATTGAGGGATACTTGGGCAAAGATTTCCTAGTGAAATCTAGTTATGGGCATATCCGTGATTTGGTGAAGACGGATGAGGCCATTGATACGAAGCATAATTTTGAGCAGAAATATGAAGTTCCGGCTGATAAAAAGGCCATTGTTGCCGAATTAAAGAAGTTAGCTAAGGCCGCCGAAATGGTGTGGCTGGCATCGGATGAGGACCGCGAAGGAGAAGCGATTTCCTGGCATTTATTTGAGACTTTAGACTTGAAAGAGGAGAAAACGAAACGGATTGTTTTCCACGAAATTACCAAGCCGGCCATTCTAAAAGCGATTGAAAGTCCGCGAAAAATAGATTATAATTTAGTGAATGCCCAACAGGCCCGCCGGGTTTTGGACAGATTGGTGGGTTTTGAACTGTCGCCGGTTTTATGGAAGAAAGTAAAACCTTCTTTATCTGCCGGACGTGTACAATCTGTAGCGGTACGCTTAATTGTAGACCGCGAACGGGAGGTAAACCAGTTTAATGCCGAAGCTGCTTTTAAAGTGGTGGCTATTTTTTCTACCGGCCAGGCCAAAGAATTATTTAAGGCAGAATTGCCACAGCGTTTTGCGCAGCAGCCAGAAGCTCAAAAGTTTTTAGAAGATTGCCTTTCGGCAATTTATACCATTACCAGCCTGGAAACTAAACCGGCTAAACGCAGTCCTGCTGCTCCTTTTTACACGTCTACCTTGCAACAAGAAGCCAGCAGAAAACTGGGTTTTTCGGTTGCCCGGACGATGTCTGTAGCGCAAAAGTTATACGAAGCCGGAAAGATTACCTATATGCGTACCGATTCGGTGAACTTATCGGATACGGCATTAGAAGCAGCAGCCAAAGAGATTAAATCTGCCTACGGCGAGAAATATCATTTATTAAGAAAGTTTAAAACGAAATCTGCAGGTGCTCAGGAAGCTCACGAAGCCATTCGCCCTACTTATTTTGATGTACATACCCTGAACGGCGACCCTTCGGAGAAACGTTTATATGAATTGATTTGGAAGCGTGCCATTGCTTCGCAGATGTCGGAAGCGCAATTTGAAAAAACCACCGCCAAAATCAATATTTCTACCCGCCCGGAAGAGTTTGTGGCGCAGGGTGAAGTAATGAAGTTCGACGGATTTTTGAAGGTGTATATGGAATCTACCGATGAGGAAGAGGAAACGGATGTAAACCTGGATGAAAAGAACGATCAAGCTATTTTGCCGCCTTTGAGCAAGGGACAGGCTTTGCAATTGCGTGAAATGAACGCTACAGAACGTTATTCACGTCCGCCGGCAAGATATACCGAAGCCAGCTTGGTAAAAAAATTAGAAGAATTGGGCATTGGCCGACCGTCTACTTATGCACCAACCATTTCTACGGTACAAAACCGTGGTTATGTGGTTAAAGAAGACCGCGAAGGCAGAGCCCGTAATTACCAGGTACTGACTTTAAAAGACAGTCAAATTTCTGCCGAACAGCGGACAGAAAACACCGGAGCAGAAAAATCGAAGCTCTTCCCTACCGATATTGGTGCCATAGTCAACGATTTTTTGGTGCAGCATTTTAAAGGCATTGTCGATTTCCATTTTACCGCTAAGGTGGAGAAGGAATTTGATGATATTGCTCAAGGCTTAACCGAATGGACGGCCATGTTGCGTAATTTTTACGGTCCTTTCCATTCTGAGGTAGAAAATACTTTAGAGAATGCCGAACGTGCAAATGGCGGTCGCGATTTGGGTATAGACCCAGTTTCGGGCAAGAAAATATCGGTTCGTATTGGCCGTTTTGGTCCTTTTGTTCAGATTGGCGATACCGAAGATGAAGAAAAACCGCGTTATGCCAGCCTACGTACCGGCCAAATGATTGAAAGCATTAGCCTGGAAGAAGCCATGGAATTGTTCAAATTGCCTAAAACAGTAGGCCAATTTGAAGATAAGGATATGGTGGTGGCCATTGGCAAATTTGGCCCTTATGTGCGCCACGACGGTTCTTTTTATTCTTTACCTAAAGAAGTTGACCCGCATACAGTGGAAGAAGCCAAAGCGATTGAAATTATTCAGGAAAAACGCCAAAAAGATATTGATAAACTGATTAAACGCTTTGACGAAAATCCGGATGCCCGCATAGAAAACGGCCGCTGGGGTCCTTATATCAAATTTGGCAAGCTGAATATCAAAATCCCGAAGGATAAAACGCCGGAAGATATTACTTATGAAGAAGTTTTGGTTTTAGCCGAAGCTGCCGAAAAAGAGCCCAAGAAAGCTGGCGCCAAGCGTTTCGCCAAAAAGAAATAAGTTTTTTATTGATGAAAAAAGATCTCCCCGAAAATAAGGTGGAAGGCATTTCTATTGCCGTGGTGCTGGAGAGTGAAGATCCGCAAAGCCGGCATTGGAAGGTGTATTTAATCAACCTCCGTTCCGAAATCATAGAAAACGTATTGATTACTTCTAAAGGTTACGGCCAAAAGGAAGGCAAAGAAGTGCAAACCTCTACCCTCCGCCACTCTATGGGAAATATTGAAGCTAATTCCTTTAAAGCTGTTGAACTCATTGACGAAGCCGTTTTTGGCCTGGCCAATGAATATTGGCTGAGTTATTATGCCGGCAGCCAGATTTTCGATAAAAAATTCGTGTTTATGCCCGAAAGCATAGTGGATAGCAATTTGATCCGCATCCCGCTGGTGAATAAGCCCGGGGTAATGATCGGTCAATAAAATTTTATTCCGGCGTATAATCTCTTAAATTTACGCAGATGCTCCACACAATAGATCTTAAAAACATTCTGGTTTTAGATATTGAAACCGTTCCTCAATACGCTTCCGCGGATGAGGTTCCGGCTCATTTATTAGATCTTTGGGCACAAAAAACGGAGTTTAAGCGCAAAGC
>CAZFAE010000010.1:4864-19932 GCA_964516035.1 uncultured Sphingobacterium sp. | reverse complement strand
TACCATTCCCGATGAATTGGTGACGATTGTTGACTAAAATAATAGGTAATGCAAAAATCCGGCGGCAGTAACCTGAATGGTTAAATTATCTAAACCATGGCTGCTGATGGCTTCTACCGCAGCAGCAGCTAAACCACAAATTAGGCCAAAAAATATAGCGGTGGCCAATGGTAGTGCGACCAATTGAAATATACAAATGCTGGCAATGGCGGCACTCATTAAAAATACAGCCGAGCTTCCTTCTAAGCTACGAGTAGCTTTTACGCCAAAAAGTGTAGGCACGGTATAGCGGTGTTTACCCCATCGGGTGCCTACCGGTTCGCCCACGGCATCGCCCCAGCCGCCTACAAAATAGCCTATAAAAGCGGTTTGAGGGAAAAACAGGTTTGATAAAATACCGCCTGTTGCAGTAGCCAAAAGTGGTAAAATGATAAATTTTTTCTGATGCGGGGCATCGGTTTCGCGGGCTAAGGCCGAGTAAAACCAAACCCTATCTCCCAAAATAACGGCTACTAAAACCATCAGAAATACAAAACCTCCTAAAATACTTACCGCCTGCAAACCATAATCAAACTGTAAATATCCCGCCAGGGAGAAAATAAAAAAATGAAATATTTTACGGGTATAGGGTATCCGTACTTGTTTTTTAACCCGCAGCCATCCGGCGAAAGCCGCCGCAAAAAAGGAAACCAAAATGATGGGTAAAACTAATTGGCGGATTAAATCTGGGGCCGGTAAAAATGGCTTAATAAGTTCTAACATCGGGTTTGGCTAAGTTTAACGGTAATTCTTGAGTTTTTTGAGTATACAATTTCATGAATAAAACCGCTTCGGGGCAGGTGGTATTCCAATGATGAATGACGATGGGCTTGGGTAATTTTAGCACCGAATCTACCATGGCCAACAACTCTTTCTGCGGCATGATGGCATGAAAGGTGTAATTTTTAAAATCGATAGCTCCATTTTTCAAAATATCACGTTCTTCCACAATGCGTTTCTGATCGGCGGCATCTGTAGAATCGAGCAAATTGACTACAGTTTTTACATTTCCGGCCAGAAAAAAGGCTAAAAACTCTTCTTTGGTTGGATAAGGTGTTAAATATACTTCAGGGCCCAGACGGAACAAATCGCCCCGTTCAAAATTACCCATCTGTTCAAATGTACGGCGAGCGGTATGGGCTTCTGCTTCAATCAATGCTTCGCCAGCCAAGCGGCTAATCAAATTACTCACCAGATTTACCCGGTCTTTGCCCAAATAACAATGGATATAATATTTACCCTGATTGGTGCGGATAATATCTTCAATGATTTTTAAAGAAGCGGCATTGTCGCTTACCCAGGGCAGCATGGGCGCTTCCAACAATTTGATATCATATTTAAGTGCTGCGGCTTTCTCTTGAGCTAAAAGCACAGGCTCAAAAGGTACCACTGCAGGGTGCAATAAGCTAATAATGCCGGTATATCCCTCTGCTTTAAGTTCTTTAATTTTTTCTGCAGTTGGATAAGAGCCAATGGTAAATTGCTGAGAAACCTGCTGCTGCTCAGAATCGGTATTAATAAACTGCGGCTGTAATAGCAGTATTAATGCTGCTCCGGCAAACACCAACGGAAAAAATCCGCTGATAAAAGAAAAGGCAAATCGCTGCTGCTGTTTTTGCCAATTAAATAGTTTACGACTCAGCCAGAAAGAAAGCAAAAGCAGTAAAAGAATTAATCCGATTACACCCAATCGCTCATAGATTTCCGAAATCTGGTTGGTTCTAACCGTATTAATCCACCAGCGGAGTGGGAAAAGCAAAATCAAGGTTCCGGCTGCAAAACCTGCACATAACCAGATGAAAACAAAGAAGATCCAGCTGTGTGTAATGGGTGTGTTCGGATTTTTCATTTGATACGATTTATACAATTAAGTACAGCAATAAACATACCATCATTTAACTACTAGGTAAGATATGAATTATTTTATGATGTTAAGAAAATGTAAATTAAGTATTTGTAGGGCTCAAATGAGCTGATATTGTATTAACTTAGTTGCAATGACAAAAAAGACCAATCACTTTAAAGAAGTTTTGACCCGCATGATCTTGGATATTTTCCAGAAATCGGCCAGTCAGATACTCAACCATAAACAAATAGCTGCCAAGCTAAAAATAGACGATGCCGAATCGCGGAATACCATTCTGGAGATTTTAAGAGACGAAGTACACAAAGGCACTTTAAGAGAGCCCGAACGTGGCAAATTCCAAATGAAAGAACTCAAAACTTTTGTTACCGGCCGGGTAGATATGACCACCGACGGCTCTGCATTTATTGTAACCGAAGATGAATTAGAGTCTGATATATTTGTGGCTCCACGCAAAGTTAGAAATGCCCTGCATGGCGATACCGTACGGGTTTATGTTTACGCCAAACAAAAAGGCGGGCGCAAAAAAGAGGGCGAGGTGGTAGAAATACTTACCCGGGCCAAAATGGAATTTACAGGCATTGTAAAACGCTCTGAGAAATTTGCCTTTCTTATTCCCGATGACCGTAAAATGCTGCATGATATTTTCATTCCGCTATCGGATATAAATGGAGCTGAAAATGCCGATAAAGCCATTGCATTGATAACCGACTGGCCCGAGGGAGCTAAAAACCCAATCGGACGCATTAAACACGTTTTAGGCAAGCAGGGCGAAAATAACACCGAAATGAACGCTATTTTGGCGGATTACGGATTCCCGCTCGAATTCCCGAAAGCGGTAGAAGAAGAAGCCGAAGCCATTAGCGAGGTAATTACGGCAGCAGAAATTGCCAAACGCCGCGATTTTAGAAACATCCTCACTTTTACCATCGACCCATTTGATGCCAAAGATTTTGATGATGCCATCTCCTACCAGGTTTTACCTAACGGGAATTATGAAGTTGGCGTACATATTGCTGATGTTTCGCATTATGTAAGGCCCAATACCGAACTGGATAGAGAAGCTTTTGACCGTGGAACTTCTGTATATTTGGTAGACCGGGTAATCCCGATGCTGCCGGAGAATTTATCCAACGGCTTATGCTCTTTGCGACCAAACGAAGATAAATTATGCTTTGCAGCCGTTTTTGAGCTCGATAAACAGGCACATATTATCAACGAATGGTTTGGTAAAACGGTTATCCATTCTGATAAACGTTTTGCTTATGAGGATGCCCAGGAACTCATCGAAAATAAATCCGGCGAACTGGCTGAAGAGATCAACAAGCTCAACGAATTGGCCTATATCCTTCGCGATCGCAAGTTTAAAGCAGGTGCCATTAGTTTTGAATCCACGGAAGTGAAATTTAAACTGGACGAAAACGGTAAACCTACTGGCGTGTATGTAAAAGAACGTAAAGACGCCCATAAATTGATTGAAGATTTCATGCTGCTGGCCAATCGCCGGGTAGCGGAATTCATTGCCAAAAAAGGAAAAGGAAAACAGAAATACACCTTTGTTTACCGTGCCCATGATTCACCAAACGAACAAAGTTTAATGGCTTTCGCTCAATTTGCCGCCAAATTTGGCTATAAAGTAGATACCGCTAACGATAAATCTGTGGCGCATTCTTTAAACACACTTTTAGAAGATGTAGAAGGCAAAGCAGAGCAGAATGTATTGACTTCGCTGGCTATCCGTTCTATGGCCAAAGCTATTTATACCACTAAAAAATCGAGCCATTACGGCTTGGCATTTGATTATTACACCCACTTTACCTCTCCTATTCGCCGTTATCCGGATGTGATGGTACACCGTTTACTCGAACATTACCTCGAGGGCGGTACATCGGTAAATGCAGAAAATTACGAGCCGCTTTGCATTCATTCCTCCCAAATGGAGAAAAAAGCAGCCGATGCCGAGCGTGCTTCGATTAAATACAAACAAGCCGAATACCTGGTAGATAATGTGGGCAATACCTTTGAAGGCATTATTTCTGGCGTAACCGAATGGGGTATGTATGTAGAAATTGTTGAAAATAAATGCGAAGGAATGGTGCGTTTACGCGATATTAGCGATGATTTTTATGTGCTGGATGAAAAAAACTATTGCATCATCGGGCAGCGTAAAAAACGTAAATACCAATTGGGCGATACCGTAAGCATACAAGTTAAAAGAGTGGATTTATCTAAACGACAAATCGATTTCAGCCTCGTTATTCCCAATAAATATTAGCCGAATACATGCACACCATTGAACAATTACAAACAATACTGGCCAAAGCGGTAAAAGAACAAAAATACCCTGCTAATCCGGCCGAATTATACGAGCCTATCTCCTATTTAATGGCCTTAGGTGGCAAACGGATGCGTCCGGTATTATTGCTGATGTCTTGCGAACTTTTTGAAGGCGATATTGAGCAGGCCATTAACCCGGCATTGGCCATTGAAGTGTTTCACAATTTTACGCTCATGCACGATGACATTATGGATAAAGCCCCGCTTCGCAGAGGTCAGCCTACCGTGCATGAAAAATGGAATACCAACGTAGCTATCCTATCCGGCGATGTGATGCTTGTGGAGGGCTATAAGCTACTCAGCAAGCTCGAAGCACAGCAACTTAAGCCAGCCTTGAAAATATTTAACGATACCGCGGTGGGCGTTTGCGAAGGCCAGCAGCTGGATATGAATTTCGAGAGCCGTGCCGAAGTATCCATTTCAGAATATATCGAAATGATTCGGCTTAAAACCGCCGTATTATTGGGGGGAGCACTGAGTATTGGTGCCATTATTGCCAAAGCACCCGAAAAAGAAGCAAATTTATTAGGCAGTTTTGGCGAAAATCTAGGCATCGCTTTCCAATTACAAGATGACATTTTAGATGTGTATGGCGATCCCGATAAATTCGGCAAGCAAGTTGGCGGCGACATCTTATCCAATAAAAAAACCTATTTGCTCATTAAAGCCAAAGAATTAGCCCGAGGCGAAATCCAAACAGAACTTAACTACTGGCTAAATGAAACCGGTAAACCCGAAGAAAAAGTTAAAGCCGTAACAGACATCTACAATCAGCTAAATATACGCCGATTGGCCGAAGAAGCCATGCAAAGCTATGCAGAAACCGCTTTGGCAAAACTGGAAGCCATTCAAGTAGCGCCAGAACGCAAAGAAGCCCTAAAAAGCTTTGCCGAACAGCTTTTGGTTAGAGAGCATTAAAAGTTGTAGGTTGAAAGTAATAGGTTTTAGGTGTTTGTCATCTTGATTTCTATGACATTTCCAACTGGTTTACATAAAAATCAGCATAACAAACACTCTTCAATAAACCCGATTGAAGCGGTTAGCGCTTTGCGCCATGCGCTAAGCGATTGGAGCGAAAAACGGGGCTACCTTTTGTAAAAAAGAAGTGTTTTATCGTTTTTAAATAAAAAAATAGACGATTAATCTAATTGTTTACCCCAATTCTTGCATGTGGGCTTTTACCGAAATGATGTTTTTATTCGGCAAATCGCTTTCTATTAAACCATCTCGCATACGTACAATGCGGTGGGCGTGCTGGGCAATGTCTTCTTCGTGGGTTACGAGAATAATGGTATTGCCTTTTTTGTGGATATCTTCAATGAGGCCCATAATTTCTACCGAAGTTTTAGAATCTAAGTTTCCGGTGGGTTCATCGGCCAGGATGATGGAAGGATTGTTGATTAAGGCTCTAGCAACGGCCACACGCTGACGCTGTCCACCCGAAAGTTCGTTGGGTTTATGGTCTACACGGTTACCCAAACCTACATTTTCCAATGCTTTTAAAGCACGTTCATCACGATCTTCTTTTTTGACACCTGCATAAACCAGTGGTAATGAAACATTATCTAGAGCGCTGGAACGGGGCAATAAGTTAAAGGTTTGAAACACGAAACCAATTTCCTGGTTACGCACTTCGGCCAGCTCGTTGTCGGTCATTTCGCTCACATTGATACCATTGAGGATGTATTCTCCTTTGGTTGGCGTATCTAAACAACCCAAAAGGTTCATTAGGGTAGATTTTCCGGAACCTGATGGCCCCATTAAAGCTACAAATTCGCCTTTTTTGATGGTTAATGTAACTGATTTTAGTGCGTGAATGGTTTCGGCACCAATTACATATTTACGGCCAATATCTGTGATAGAAATGAGGTCTGTTGACATGTGTGTTTATTTTTTAGTTAAGACATCCAAATGTGTGGATTTGTTACACCTCTGCCGAAGATTGAGTAAAAGAATTTTGACTGATGGCCTGGTAAACCTGTTCTTTGAGCAAATCGGCATCGTCTACACTCATTCCGGTGGTTACGATGGGTGCATGAACCCAAATATTTCTGCGGCCCGGTTTGCTACCATATTTAAATCCGTCGTCCCACATTAATTCCCAAAGGTGGTCTATGCTTACCGGAATGATGGGTATTTGGCGCTCAATAGCCAACCGGAAGGGTCCGTTTTTAAATTCGTGCAAAATGGGCGGATAGTCGTTGCCAATTTTACCTTCCGGAAAAATAACCAGGCTCATCCCCTTGCCTAAATATTCGTCGGCTTTTTTAAAAGCACGGAAAGAGGCCATTTTACTTTCGCGGTTTACCGGAATATCAATGGTTCTGAAAAATATCCCTAAAACAGGATTTCTAACTAATTCTTCTTTGCCTAAAAAGGCGAAATTACCTTGCATCAGCCAGGTTACGGCAGAAATATCGAGGTTTGAAGTATGGTTGGCGCAAACAATATAAGGCTGGTTCCAATCAATCGGTTTTTGAAACTGATAGCGGTAAAAAAATCCGGCTAAAGCCGAACTCAGCCAGGCAAAACGCCTGCGATAAACGTTTAAGCGGGGATATCTTTCTGGCTTTCTGGAATAATAATAGAAGAATGGGAAAAAGAGCAGGAAGCTGAGAAGTACGGTAAATAGATACCAGCCGGCGTGCAGTCTTTTGAAAAATGTGTTCATCATCATCAAAAATAGAAAAAATACTTACTTTCGCGTGGTATGGAAACTGTTGTTAGCGGTATTAGAAGCACCGGAAAGCTACATCTTGGAAATTATTATGGCGCTGTGCAAAATTTCGTGCGTATGCAGCATGATTATAATTGCTTTTTCTTTATTGCAGATTATCATTCTTTAACCACCCACCCTACGCCAGAAAATTTGCATGGCAATGTGCGGCAGGTGTTGGTTGAATACCTGGCTGCGGGTTTAGACCCCGATAAAGCCACGCTTTATGTACAGTCTGAGGTTCCTGAAATTGCAGAACTTTACCTTTACCTTAACATGAACGCCTATTTGGGCGAACTGGAACGCAGTACTTCTTTTAAAGATAAGGTACGTGCCCAGGCTGATAATGTAAATGCCGGTTTATTGACTTACCCGGTTTTAATGGCTGCTGATATTTTGATTCACAAAGCCACCAAAGTACCGGTTGGCAAAGACCAGGAGCAACACCTGGAAATGGCCCGTACTTTTGGCAATCGTTTTAATCGATTATATACTAACGAGTATTTTCCGGAGCCTTATGCTTTTACTTATGCTGCTCAATTGGTTAAAATTCCGGGTTTGGATGGGAAAGGTAAAATGGGAAAATCTGAAGGCGAAGCCAATGCGGTTTATTTAGCCGATGATGCTGAAACCATCCGCAAAAAAGTAATGCGTGCCTTAACTGATAGCGGCCCAACGGTAGAAAATCAGGAAAAACCAGATTATATTCAGAATTTATTTGATTTGATGAAGGTGGTTTCTTCGCCTGATACTTTGACCCATTTTGACAGCTTGTACAATAACTGCCAGATTAGATATGGCGATTTTAAAAAGCAATTGGCCGAGGATATGATTTTGGCAACGGCTCCTTTAAAAGCAAAAATTGATGAAATTTCTGGCGATACGGCTTACCTGCAAAAGGTTTCTAAACTGGGGACTGAGAAAGCCCGTGAGAGCGCCATCAAAACCATTAAAGAGGTTCGTGAAATTATTGGCTTTCGCCCTTTTTAATTAAACCGGGTTCGGCATTGTTCTCACAAAGAATTTTAGTAATTTCAACCCCACTGTTAAAGCTACAAAACTCAAAAAACACCATTTATAATTATGCATATTGCCATCGTTGGAAACATAGGAGCCGGAAAAACCACACTTACTGAGTTATTAGCAAAACAATTTGGCTGGGAGCCTCAATTTGAGGCGGTTGACAATAACCCTTACCTGGAAGATTTTTACGGCGATATGAAACGCTGGAGTTTCAACCTGCAGATTTACTTTTTAAACAGCCGTTTTCAGCAAATTATTGAGCTGCAAAAGGGTGATAAAAGCATTATTCAAGACCGTACCATTTATGAAGATGCCTATATTTTTGCAGAAAATTTGCACGATATGGGTCTGATGAGTGGTCGCGATTACGAAAATTACCGGGCTATTTTTGACAATATCACTTCGTTTATTAAACCTCCCGATTTATTAATTTACCTGAGAGCCTCGGTTCCAACCTTGGTAAACAATATTCAGCGCCGTGGCCGCGATTACGAAAGCGGCATCCGTTTAGATTATTTATCTAAATTGAATGATAAATACAAAAAGTGGATTGATGGTTATAAAGAAGGTAAATTATTAATTTTAGATAAGGATAAATTAGACTTTGCCAATAATCCGGAAGATTTGGGCATTGTTATTCAAAGTATTGAGCGTGAAATTCACGGGCTGTTTTAAAAAACCTCTAAAAACCCATGGAACCATTAAACAGAAATAATCCTGAATTTTGGTATTGGGGCGTTTTTTACAACAATCCGGCCGATGATTCTATTTGGGTACCCAAACGTATCGGAATTGGTTATACCCTCAATTATGCCCATCGGGCCAGCTGGATAATTAGTTTCGTTTTTTTAGCAGTTACCGTCCTGATTATGGTACTAGCCATTGTATTTGACCAATGAAAATTTTAGGCATTATTCCGGCACGATACGCTTCTACTCGCTTTCCGGGTAAGCCCCTGGCAGATATTTGTGGTAAAAGCATGATTCAGCGGGTATTTGAACAAGCTGCTAAAGCCGAAACCTTGACTAAAGTGGTGGTTGCCACTGATGACGAACGCATATTTCAGCATGTATTGAGTTTTGGCGGGGCTGCAATCCTAACTTCCGATCAGCACGAAAGCGGCACCGACCGCTGTGCCGAAGTGGCCAAACAATTCCCTGAATTTGAAGGCATAATTAATATTCAGGGCGATGAACCGTTAATTGACCCTTCACAAATTGATTTGTTAGGAGCTACTTTAAGCCAAAACGATGTGCAGTTGGCTACTTTAATTAAACAAATTAAAACAGAAGACGAGCTTTTCAACCCGAATACACCGAAAGTAATTTTAAATAAAAACGAACAGGCCATATATTTTAGTCGCCAGCCACTACCCTATTTGCGTGGCATTGCCGAAAGCGAATGGCTCCAAAATCATACTTTTTATAAGCATATTGGCATTTACGGCTATCGTGCCCAAACTTTAGCAACAATCACTCAGTTGCCCGTTTCCAGTTTAGAAAAAGCAGAAAGTTTAGAACAGCTTCGCTGGATTGAAAACGGGATGGCTATCCAAACTGCCATTACCGATGCAGAAAGCCTGGCAGTAGATACTCCGGAAGATTTACAAAAAATTATTCAGCTAATTAAGCCTTAAAACTGCTTATATAAAGAGGATAATTACCAGGATAATGATGATAATGGCTGCCGCCGAGAGATAAACCCCTCCGGAAGTAAAACCCTTCATTTCTTTCCGCATCTGGGTAACTTCTCTGCGAAGCGCCCTTCTTTCTTCAAAACTTAAAGCAGATTTATCTATCAATTTTATTTCCTGAATACGCATTTCTATTTGCTGAACGCGGATTTTTTCGGCTTCGGGCGATAATTTAGCATGGGGATTTTTATAAGTATTGCCGGCGAAAACAGCGCTAGAAAGCAGCATAAACATAAAAATGCCTATAGAAAGTATATACTTTTTCATAACCAATGTTTTTTAAGGATTTTATACCCTTATTTAACGTCGGCTGGCTGATTATATTTTTATCTCCAGGAAATTTTAATTGCGTTTTTTCCAGGGACGGTTATTTCCGCCTTTTTTAGGATAATCTCTTTTCAGTTCGGGCTGATAGAGCGGACTCTCCCCTAACACTTCTGGTAAAGCCAGTTTATCAATTTCTTTACCGATGAGGGTTTCTATGCTAAAAAACTTGCGCTGGTCACGTTCATTTACAAAGGTAATGGCTGTGCCGGTGGTAGCTGCACGGGCGGTACGGCCAATACGGTGAATATAATCTTCGGGATCTGGCGGTACATCAAAATTGATGACTAATTCTATTCCTTCAACGTCAATTCCTCTCGAAAGCACATCGGTACCAATTAAAAAAGGCAATTGACGGGCACGGAAAGCTCTTAAAAGAGTTTCGCGTTCTTCCTGTTCTAAATCTGAATGGAAAGCTTTAGCCTGGATGCCTGTTTTACGCAGGGCTTTATCCAATTCTTTCACTTTATCTTTAGTAGAAGAAAAAATGATACCGCTTTGGTAGGCTTTATCTTTTAATAAAGATTCTATTAAAGGTAATTTCTGGTGGTCGTAAGTAAGGTAAGCCTGCTGGGTAATGCCAGCTGCAGGTTTAGAAATAGCAATACTTATTTGTTCGGGCTCGTTTAAAATCGCGTTAGCTAAACCCCTAATTTTAGGCGGCATGGTGGCCGAAAACAATAAAGTCTGGCGCTCTTTGGGTAAAAATGAGATAATTTTCATAATATCATCACTAAAACCCATATCAAGCATGCGGTCAGCTTCATCTAAAATGAGGTGTTGAATATGGTCGAATTTCACCGTCCCCGAATTTAAATGAGCTATTAAGCGGCCAGGCGTAGCTATAATGATATCTACCCCATCGCGTAAAGCTCTTTTCTGATTTTCATAAACAAAACCATCGCCGCCGCCATATACCGAAATAGAACTGATGCCAGTAAAATAAGCCAGTCCTTCTACCTGTTGGTCAATTTGCTGAGCCAGCTCACGGGTTGGCGCCAAAATCAGCGTATTGGTGTATTTCTTATCAGTATGTGCAATCTGGTTCATAACCGGCAATAAATAAGCCGCCGTTTTACCAGTTCCGGTTTGTGCACAGGCAATCAAATCTTTCTTTTGTAAGATCAACGGTATGGCCTGTTCCTGAATTGGGGTTGGGTTTTTATATCCCATGCTCTGCAAACCTTCTTGCAAATCGGGATGAAAATTGAAATCTGAAAATGTCAAAATGGAGAATTTATATATTAATTAAAAAACAAAGATACAGCTTAGATATGAGTATTGAGTACATAGTATTGAGTAGTTAGACTAATCCTATTAATTTTAGTTTTGATATAACCTTAACCTGCATTAACCAAACACAACTTTCAACCTTCAACCTAAAACTTTCAACTTTCTTCTTTCTCCACAATACTTATTTTCTCCACAAACTAGCTTCGAGCCAAAAAATTATCTACTTTTGAATCCCGTACAAGAGAATCTTTTTAGCCCTAAAAAAGCATCCAGATTCAACAAAAAATCCATCATGACCAAATACATTTTTGTTACGGGAGGCGTTACTTCGTCTTTAGGAAAAGGCATTATTTCTGCCTCATTAGCTAAACTTTTACAAGCCAGAGGTTATCGCGTAACCATCCAAAAGTTCGACCCTTATATCAATATCGACCCGGGAACGCTAAACCCGTATGAGCATGGCGAATGTTATGTAACCGAAGATGGCGCCGAAACCGACTTGGATTTAGGCCATTATGAGCGTTTTTTGAATGTACCCACTTCTCAAGCCAATAATATTACCACCGGCCGTATTTATCAGAATGTAATTAATAAAGAACGCGAAGGCGCTTATTTAGGCAAAACCGTTCAGGTAATTCCGCATATTACCGATGAAATTAAGCGCAACATGTGCATCCTGGGCGAAAGTGGAGAATACGATTTGGTAATTACCGAATTGGGCGGTACCGTGGGCGATATCGAATCGTTGCCTTATATTGAAGCGGTTAGACAATTGCGTTGGGAACTGGGCGATCACAATACCCTGGTTATCCATTTAACTCTGGTACCTTATTTGGCCGCTGCCGGTGAGTTAAAAACAAAACCTACTCAACATTCGGTAAAAACGCTATTAGAATACGGCATCCAGCCGGATATTTTGGTTTGCCGTACAGAGCACCATATAAATTCCGAAATCAGAAAAAAAATTGCGCTTTTCTGTAATGTAGAAACCAGTTCGGTAATTGAGTCTATTGATGCCAGCACCATTTACGATGTGCCTTTATTAATGTTAAAAGAGAATTTGGATAAAACCGTTCTCCGCAAATTAAAACTATCTGCAAAAACAGAGCCCGATATGGAAAGCTGGAAAGATTTCCTGGGCCGTTTAAAAAACCCCACTGCCGAAATTAAAATTGGTTTGGTGGGTAAATACGTAGAATTACCCGATGCTTATAAATCTATTACCGAAGCGTTTATCCACGCAGGTGCTAAAAACGAATGTAAGGTTCGTGTAAAATGCATCCATTCAGAAAGCCTTACGGCTGATAATGCGGCAGAAAAATTAGCTGGCTTAGATGGTGTTTTGGTTGCTCCCGGTTTTGGAAGCCGTGGAATTGAAGGCAAAATAGATGCCATTAAATACATCCGCGAAAATAATATTCCATTTTTCGGCATTTGTTTAGGCATGCAATGTGCCGTAATTGAGTTTGGCAGAAATGTGTTGGGATTAAAAGATGCGCACAGCACCGAAATGAATGCCGATACCAAAAACGCGGTAATTTCGATGATGGAAGAGCAGAAAAAAATTAAAAACAAAGGCGGAACCATGCGTTTGGGTGCTTATACCTGCGAAATTAAAAAAGGCACCAAAGCCGCTTCAATCTACGGAAAAAGCAAAATTTCTGAGCGCCACCGCCATCGTTACGAGTTTAATAATGCCTTTTTAGCACAATACGAAAAAGCGGGAATGACAGCTTCGGGTATCAACCCAGAAAACAATTTGGTTGAAATTGTAGAGTTAAAAGACCATCCATATTTTGTGGCCGTGCAATTCCATCCAGAATTAAAATCTACAGTTGCTAATCCGCATCCGCTTTTTGTTAACTTTGTCGCCGCTGCGTTGGCTAATAGCCGCAAAAAATAGCAGCCAAGCAATTATATTTTATAAAAATGGAGAGAAATACATTTTGGGGTCTGTTCCTGATCCTGGTCATACTGGTAGGTTCTACCTTCCTGATGAAACCTTCGGAAGAAGAAATTAAAAAGGAAAAACTGGTTCAAGATTCTATCGCTCAAGCAAAAGCACCATCTGTTACTAAAACTATTGCAAAAGATACCGCCAGTTTTGCTAAACAAAGCCCTGCAATTGATAGCAATTTGGTTAAAGGCCCTTTTGGTGCAGCCCACAACGGCAGCAAGCAGCCAATTATTTTAGAAAACGAATTAATTAAGGTTCAAATCAGCCCTAAAGGCGGTAAAGTAAGTTCGGTAGAATTAAAAGGCGCTAAAACTTACGATGGCAAGCCATTGCTTTTATTTCAGGGAGAACAAAATAAATTCGGCCTGGTATTTAATACAGAGGGTGTTCAAATCAATACCAACGATTTATATTTTACGCCTTCCGGCGATTCATTTAGCCTAAGCGGAAAAGACAGTAAATCAATTACCCTGCGTTTAAATTACGATGAAAACCGTTTTATCGATTACATCTATACCCTTAGCGGAGATAGCCATAAACTGGGCTTAACCATTAAAACTCAAGGTTTACAAGATTTGGTAAATGCAGCTTCTAAAAACCTGATTTTAAATTGGGAAGCTACGCTACAGCAAAAAGAAAAAGACATTGCTAGCGAGCAACGCTACTCTACCGCTTATTTCAAACCTGTTGAAGACGATGTAGATTATTTGAGCGTAAGCGAAGACGAAAAGAAAGAACTAACTGAAGGAAAAGTACAATGGATTTCTTTCAAACAGCATTTCTTCTCAAACGTTTTAATTGCCAAAAATGGCTTTGAAAAAGGAAATTTAGCCGTTACTACCCAGACCGCACCGGGTTTGGTAAAAGGGTTCAGCGCACAAATGGAAATGCCATTTAACCGCACCGTTGCCAACGAATACCCGTTAGAATTTTATTTCGGCCCCAATAAATTCAGTACCCTAAAAGCACAGGGTTATGATTTAGAACGTCAGATAGATTTAGGCTGGGGACCTTTAAAATACATTAACCGCTTTGTTGTAGTTCCTGTATTCGATTTCCTATCGGGATTTAATTGGAGTTATGGTTTAATCATCCTGGTATTAACCATTTTGTTGAAAGTGGTTTTATTCCCGCTAACTTATAAGTCGTACTTATCTATGGCTAAAATGCGGGTTTTAAAGCCAGAAATGGACGAAATTAAAGCCAAAGTTGGCGATGATAACCCTACCCTTTTACAACAGGAATATCTTAAACTGTACAAAAAAGCAGGAGTAAATCCGCTGGGAGGTTGTTTACCCATGTTGATGCAATTACCTATCATCATGGCATTCTTCTTTTTCTTCCCTAACCTATTTGAACTGCGTGGTGAAAGTTTCTTGTGGATGGATGATTTATCTACTTACGATGCGTTCTTCCGTTTCGGATTTGAAATTCCATTCCTGGGCAGCCACATCAGTTTAATGTGTATTCTGATGACTATTTCTACCCTGATTTATACCTATTTCAACAACCAGGTAAGCGGTGTTAGCGGACAGATGAAATACATTGGTTACATTACGCCTATTATTTTCTTCGGGGTACTAAACAGCTATCCAGCCGGATTAAACTACTATTATTTCTTGGCCAACATGCTTACTTTCGGACAGCAGTACATGATTAGAATGTTTGTTGACGATGAAAAAATTCATGCTAAAATTCAGGAAAACAAGAAAAAACCTGAAGCACAAAAAAAGCAATCTGGGTTTCAGAAAAAACTAGAAGAAGCCATGCGTGCTCAGCAGCAAAAAGCCAAAGCAAAAGCTGCTAAAAAATAAAATATTTAGTGGTGGCACGGCCAGAAAAAGGGGGAGCAACCAAAAACACAAAAAAAAAAAACAAAAGA
>CAZFAE010000010.1:0-4854 GCA_964516035.1 uncultured Sphingobacterium sp. | reverse complement strand
AAAAACTAGAATAAGCCAGGGGTGATCAGAATCAAAACCCCAACGAAAAAGCTGATAAAAAATAAAATATTTCGGGGTGCCACTACTTAAAGTCGTGGCACCACTAATACACTAATAAAAACAGCCTCTTGATTTTTTATCGGGAGGCTTTTTTGTACTTTAGAAAATCAATATCCTTAAACCTAAACCATGGCCTTAAATTACGTTTGGATTGCCTTTTTTCTCATTGCTTTTGTAATTGCATTAATTAAGCTCATCTTTTTTGGCGATACCGAAATATTTAAACTATTGGTAGAGGGGCTGTTCGATTCTACCAAAACCTCGGTAATGGATATTGCCCTGCCGCTGGTGGGCACCATGGCCTTTTGGCTGGGGATTATGAATATTGGCGAAAAAGCAGGTGCCATTAGTTTCCTATCCAGAATTGTAGGGCCATTTTTCAACCGTTTGTTTCCAGAAGTGCCTAAAAACCATCCGGCTGGCGGACAAATGATGATGAATTTTTCAGCCAATTTATTGGGATTGGATAATGCCGCCACTCCCCTGGGCTTAAAAGCCATGGGCACTTTGCAAGAACTCAATCCCGAAAAAGACAGAGCCTCGAATGCTCAAATCATGTTTCTGGTACTGCATACTTCAGGCTTAACCATTTTACCTATTTCTATTATCGCCCAAAGGGCTATTATGGGTGCACAAGACCCTACCGATATTTTTATACCCTGCATTATTGCCACCTATGTAGCCACCATTGCCGGCATTATCATTGTGTCTGTTTGGCAAAAAATTAATCTGTTTAATAAAGTGGTTGTTTCTTGGATATTGGGCTTAAGCGCCATCATCGCTTTATTGGTTTGGTATTTTACGGCTTACCTCAATAAAGATCAAATCAGCGAGGTTTCAAAAGTAATGAGCAATGTATTGCTGTTTTCCATTCCTGTAATTTTTATTCTGGGAGCCATCCGTAAAAAAGTAAATGTATTTGAAACCTTTATCGAAGGTGCTAAAGGCGGATTTGAAACCTCTTTAAAAATCATCCCCTACCTGGTGGCCATGCTGGCTGCAATTAGTGTTTTACGAACTTCTGGAGCCTTACAATATGTGGTTGAAGGTTTTAAATATGCCTTGGCTCCATTTAATTGGGATACCCGATTTACCGATGCCTTGCCGGTAGCCTTAATGAAACCTTTAAGCGGTTCGGGTTCCCGGGCTATGATGCTCGATTCGATGAGTACGTTTGGACCTGACTCTTTTGTAGGACGCCTGTCCTGCGTTTTTCAGGGTTCTGCAGACACTACTTTTTATATTGTAGCTTTATATTTTGGTTCGGTAGGCATTAAAAAAAGCCGTTATGCCATCACTGCAGGCTTATTAGCCGATTTATGCGGCGTAATAGCCGCAATCATTATTGCTTATTTATTTTTTGGCTAAGTATTTGTAATACGGGTTTATATTTCTGTTTTTCGAAAACAAAATAATTTCCTTATAAGAAATAAAACATTTTCATAAGAAATATTGTTTAGTAATTGTATCGAACTAAATAATTTAGATTATGAAAACCTTTTTCCTGAACCTTGGTTTTACATTTTTTTTCTGCTCAATCCATCTTTGGGGCTTTGCCCAAAATATTACCCTCTGGAATGGGGAAACGCCTGATATTGCCAATTGCGTATTTTCAAACGGCTCAGCAGATAATAGTAATCCGCATAATGGCCAATGGGCCTTTAAAGCTGAACTAACTCAATGGAACTCGGCAACCATTAATCTAAAATGCCAAAATACCTATCGGCTCGACCTATCTCAGTATACCGAACTGCAATTTTATATAAAAAGTAATACCGAAGGAGTAATGGTAAAAATGGCTTTAACCGGATGGCCAAATCCTTTTCAAACCATTGATATAAGCCCTTATATTCAAAATGGACTAATCAGCGGCCAGTACAAATTGGTAAAAATCCCAATCAGTGCTTTAAAAACACCCGGAAATCTATTACAATCTGTTGAACAAATCCGTTTAGAATTACAGCACAATGCACCGGTTACTATTTATGTAGATGATTTTACGGTTCTCGACCTAGAAGCTAATCAGGTGGATTCTATTAATTTATTATCCAATCAGGTTATCCGGTTAAATATAAAAGAGCGGTTTGATATGGATCATGTTCAAAATCTGACCCATTATCAGCTCTCCAGTCCAGATGACAAAGACTATGCGGTAGCCCAAATTGCAACGCTGGTAGGACGGCATTTTTATGTGAAAAAATTTCACGAGTCTACCGTTAACCCGGTAATCAAAAACGAACTCTTTGTACAGTTTGGTAAACCTTTAAAAAATGGAAAAACCTATATACTCAAGGTGGTTAATATCAAAGATTTAGCCGGAAATGATTTTCCGGCTCCCCAGCTGATCGAATTCAAGTTTAACGAAGAAACACTAATTAACCATTCGGTAAAAGTAAATCAGGTGGGCTATTTTCCGATAGGTCCTAAATACGGCTATATAGGCAATTACATGGGCGATGCGGGTATGATGACTGTACTCCCAACTCAATTTGAAATCAGATTGGTAAGCAATAATCAAATGGTTTTTTCAGGTGTCCCGTCGCTTAGAGGAGACGACTCCATTTTAAGCGGTGAACGGATATTTGAATGCGATTTTAGCAACTTAAATACTCCGGGTAAATATTATTTATACGTACCTGGCATTGGCCGTTCTTTTAATTTCGAAATTGATGAGAAAGTGATGGATCAGGTGTATTACGCCACTGCCCGATCTTTATTTTATCAACGTTGCGGAGTAGCTCTTCAGCCTCCGTATGCAGACCCAAAATGGTCGCACCAGGCTTGCCATTCTGGCGATGGAATTTCGCACTCCTCATGGCTTAATTCTTCACTTTATAAAGGAGAAAGCATCAACACTCACCATGCCATGCCCATGGGTTGGCATGATGCCGGCGATTATGGTAAATATACCATGACCGCCACTTCGGCGCTTTATTATTTATTTACTATTTATCAAATGTATCCCGAAAAATTTGGAGATAATGAATTGAATCTCCCGGAGAGCGGAAATATGGTACCCGATATATTAGATGAAGCCCGCCATGAAATTAACTGGTTAATGAATATGCAGGCAAAAGATGGTGCTGTTTTTGAGCGGGTAACTTCTTTAGAATGGCCCAAAGGCATGCCTGAAAATGATTTAGCCACCCGTTATATTGCCGAAAAAACAACCCATACCACCGGGCAATTTGCAGCAATTATGGCCATGGCTTATCGCAATTTTTTACCTCATTGGCCCGATTTTGCAGAACAGTGTTTATTAAAATCGAAATCGGCAATGGAATTCCTGATCAAGAATCCGGGTACGGTTCCCGAGCAGGGCTATAACCCTGCTTTGGCTGGAATGGGCGGTGGCGATTATCCGGACCCGGAAGGCGATCAGGATGAACGGGCATGGGCTGCAGCAGAATTGTACAAGGCTACCGGCAGTTTAAAATATAGAGATTTATTTGATACCTATTGGGCGCAACATCCACCAATGTGGGGTTGGAATCCCTTTCAACATCACCAGATTAATGCCTCGGTAGCTTATGCAACCACGACATTTCCGGTTGATCAAAGTAAAGTAAATTCCATAAAAACAGCCATTATTAATCAGGCTGACAATTATTTGATACCCCGAACCAATCAGAATTTTTACAGAAGTGCCTGCCGAACCGATGTGGTTGCCTTTTTAGGTTGGGGCGCCTACGGCCAGTCCAGCAAATATTCATGGGATTTGATAATGGCCCATTATTTTTCGGGTGCAGATATCTACAAAAAATATGCGTTGATTAATCTGGATGTGCAATTGGGCAATAATCCCCAAAACAAAACCTATATCACCGGTATTGGAAGCAATTCGCCGATGAATCCCCTTCACCACCCTTCTCTAGCCGATAATACGGATGAACCTGTGCCGGGCATTCCGGTTTTTGGGCCTAATGCACATTTAAGTGAGAATAATCCTTATAATGTTGCTGTTCAACATCAAAGTAATTTGTATCCCTCTGGTGAGACAGAGAATTCGCCTTATCCTATTTTACGCCGATATTATGATATTTCATCGAATGTGGCCATGAGTGAGTTTAATATTATTGATGAAACCCTCACATCGAGTGTATATGGTTTTTTTAAATCGCTTCCAATACAAAGTCCTGAACCAGAAATAAATATCAAACTCAATTATTTTAATGCCGAAATTATTGGGGAAGCTGTGCAACTAACTTGGGAAACAGATAAACAATTAGATACCTATCATTTTAGTTTAGAAAAAAGCAGTGATGGTGTAAACTTTGAGGGATTTGTAAAAGTGGGGAGCAAGGGTTTTAGTAATACTCCTCTTGAGTATCTGTATACTGATAACAATCCATATCAAATTACCTCCTATTATCGCTTAAAAATAACCGATAAGTACGGAAATAGTCTGCATAGTAATATAGAAACGATAAATATTCCGGGCACTTTGGCTAACGAATTCAACATTTTCCCGAATCCGGTTTCAGATAAGCTCACTATTATGTTTCCAAGCACCAATCTGGATAATTCGGAATGGGAAATGATGATTATTAATATGGAAGGGCGAAAAATGTTATTTACTAAAGGATCTCAGATTGATATCCAAAAGTCAATCGACTATTCAATTAATAAAATACCGCCCGGCATTTATATCCTGCAGCTTAAAAATCAGGAAATAGAATTTACAGAGAAATTTATCAAGGAATAAAAAAACCCGGAGTTAAAACTCCGGGTTTTGTACCCCCATTAGGATTCGAACCTAAGACCTACGGTTTAGAAAACCGTTGCTCTATCCAG
>CAZFAE010000009.1:43750-50861 GCA_964516035.1 uncultured Sphingobacterium sp. | reverse complement strand
CTACCGCTGCAGCACCTAGTAAATGCCCTACCGGGATAAATTCTAATGCTACCTGTCCGTTTAAGCGAAATGGTTTATGAAAACCAATAGTTACCATACGGTCCATGGTTTCCATCACGTGTTTTTGTAAATACAATGGGCGTGGTCCGCTGCCGCCCCGGTGTTTACCTTTAGAACGGCGGCGCTGTTTGCCTAAAAAAATGTTCACCGAATCGAGCAGTAGCAGTTCGGCTAAATCTGCTGTGGGCGGTGTACAAAGTACCTGCCCTTCAAAACCCATGCGCACCAAGGTGGGTAAATTCCCGGTATGGTCAATATGGGCGTGAGTGAGAATGACCACATCAATTTCCGAAGGCATAAAAGGAAATTGTTCATTTTCTTCCTGATACGTATCTTTCTCGTAATCCAGTCCGCAGTCAATCAGAATTTTATAACCTTCCAATTCCAATAAATGCATGCTTCCGGTTACTTGCTGTGCCGCTCCCCAAATGCTTAGTTTCATATATACACTTATTGTTCCTTCTGTTTTTGCAATTGTTTATAAAAATGCCTGCCATTTTTGAATAGCAGGCATTACAGCAATATTATAAGCTAATTATTTAATAGCAACCGGTACGTCCAGGTTTTCCCAGCTCAATACAAAACCATTATCGTTGATGGTATACACCAAACGTTCTTGGAAAGCTGCTGCTTTTTTAGGTTTTACATCTACTCTCAACACATCTTTGGCTGGGTCTAAAGTGCTGGCATTACCTGCTGCTGTACCCCACTGTCCGGTTTGAGAATTAAAAATAATGGTCCATTTTTTTGTGGTTGGGATGGCATAAATGCTATACTTTCCGGCTGGTAAAATTTTGTCTGCTACCCTAATATCTTTGTCTGTTTCAAATATAGTTGCTGCGTTAGCGCCAGCTCTCCAAACTTTATTGTACGGAACCAATTCGCCCCAAATTTTACGTTCTCTAACCGATGGGCTGCTGTATTTAATGCTGATGTTAGCCTCGCCCACTTTTCCGTTGGCAGTTGCGGCCGGACTTTTAGACATTTGCGCCCAGCCGAAGCTAGCCATCAGCGAAAGCGATAAGGTAAACACTAGTTTTTTAATGATTTTCATGATTATTGTTTTTGATGTTTGTTTATTTTTTAAGCTAATTTAACCATTTTTAAGGCTCAAGCAATAAACTATTACTCCCGATGAAGATTTTGACTTCATTCTTATAATTTGAGTTTAAACAATGGTATTTTTGCAACTCCGACTATATTGTCAAGCACACCTTTTGTTTTAGACTAGATGTCAAAACTTAATGCCCAAGATAAATTTTTAGATTTTTCTGATTATGGCCGGCCGCTGGCCAAAATATTTGCCCGTCAATTAACGCAAACTCGCTTTACGCCGGTTCATGTTACGCTGCTTTTTGGTTTATCCGGCTTGACCGCCATTTACTGTATTTTGCAAGGTGAGTATCTCCTGGCGGGATTTTTTATTATCCTAAAATCTATTATTGATGCCGCCGATGGGGAATTGGCCCGGATGAAAAACACGCCTTCTTATTTTGGAAGATATTTAGATAGCGTTTTTGATATTTTGTTGAATTTTATGTTTTTCGCAACAATTGCTTATGTGTCTGAAACTTCGTTTTTATATGCTTTTGTGGCTTTTTTTGCCATCCAGTTGCAAGGCACGCTGTACAATTACTACTATGTTATTTTAAGGAATAAATCTGTTGGGGGCGATAGTACCAGTAAAATTTTCGAATACAAAACACCCAAAGCCCTGCCTGGCGAAAGCCAAAAATCGGTAGATATTTTATTTGTGGTTTATTACCTGGTTTATGGCTTTTTCGACAAGGTAATTCACATCCTCGACCCTGAGGCTTATAAAGTAAAAACCTTCCCATCATGGTTTATGAGCCTGCTTTCTATTTATGGCTTGGGTTTTCAATTATTGATTATTGCCATCATGCTGCCTTTAAATCTGATTGAATTTATTGTGCCTTTTTTCATCGGCTACAGCCTATTTATTTTTGTTTTTATTGGGATAAGAAGGAAATTTTTAAGCGTCTAAATTGAGCAAAACAGCCATCAATATCGTTTGGTTTAAGCGTGATTTGCGTTTTACAGATCACGAAGCACTGTTTGCTGCCCAGCAGCAAGGTTTACCCGTTTTGTTAGTTTATTGTTTTGAACCTTCGGTGATGGCCTATCCGGATAGCGATAACAGGCACTGGCGTTTTGTGTATGAATCACTGCAGGAAATGCAGGAAAAACTCCAAAATTTCGACACACAGATTTATATTTTCCATCAAGAAGCTGAATACGTTTTTCAAGAAATCGCCCAAAAATATACCATTCAAAATATCTTTTCGCATCAGGAAGTAGGTACCCGAATTACTTTTGACCGGGATATACGTATGCAGGCTTTTTGCAAAGCAGAGGGCATTAACTGGAAAGAATATCAGCTAAACGGAATAGTCAGAAGACTAAAATCGAGATCGCTCTGGCAAAAACGCTGGGAGGAAATGATGAGCACCCCGCCCAAATTGGTAAGTGAAAACAATTGGCATTTTTTATCTCTCGAAAAAGAATTTTATGCTGCCCATAAAGGGGATGATTTAGCTCCTGAAATTACTACCCGAAATACTAATTTTCAGCAGGGTGGAGAATATTGGGCCTGGCGTTACCTGCAAAGTTTCATCAAAGAGCGGCATGTAAATTACAGCAAACACATTTCTAAACCGCTGCTTAGCCGTAAAGGCTGCAGTCGGCTATCGCCCTATTTGGCCTACGGAAACATCAGCATGCGTATGCTGTTTCAGTTTACCCGGCAGCATTACCAAACTTCGCCCAATAAAAGAGCGGTTTCTAATTTCATATCGCGTTTGCATTGGCATTGCCATTTTATGCAAAAGTTTGAAGATGAATGCCGTATGGAATTTGAAAATGTAAACCGGGCTTACGATGATTTAGTTAAACCCAAAAACGAGCTTTACATTAAAGCCTGGCAAGGGGGCCAAACCGGTATCCCGATTGTGGATGCCTGTATGCGTTGCCTGGTGCAAACCGGTTACATCAATTTTAGGATGCGGGCCATGGTAGTTTCTTTTTTTGTGTTTAATCTTTGGCAAGATTGGCGGGAACTTCGTCATTTTTTGGCCCGTCAGTTTTTAGATTACGAGCCCGGCATACATTACCCGCAAATACAAATGCAGGCCGGCGTAACGGGCATCAATACCATCCGTATTTACAATCCGATTAAAAATTCTGAAGAGCACGATTCCGATGGATTATTTATTAAACAATGGGTGCCGGAATTGAAAGAAGTACCCGCTCATTTAATTCATGAGCCCTGGAAACTGAGTGTGATGGAGCAGGAATTATACCATTGTGAAATTGGTAAAAATTATCCTTTGCCAATAGTAGATATAGAACAAACCCGCAAATTTGCCAGCGATATTGTGTGGGCTTACCGCAAAACAGATGAGGTAAAAACCGAAGGAAAACGTATTTTGCAGAAACACTTGAGTACAACAAAACCCAGAGTAAAACGAAAACCAACCGTTTAATTTTGATTTTAAAATATGAGTAAACCTGATTTAAGCATTAGAAAACCAGCCGAAGTGCAAACCGAATTTACGGTTCAGGATGTAGACCGCATTATAGAAATGGCCTGGGAAGACCGCACCCCTTTTGATGCTATCAAATTTCAATTTGGTTTGAGCGAAGCCGAGGTGAAAGCCCTCATGAAAAGAGAACTGCGCTTTAGCAGCTATAAAAACTGGCGTAAACGGGTAGAAAATTGTAAAACCAAACATGTGCAAACCCGTGTGAGCGGCATGGATAGATTCAAATGCAATTTACAGCGAAGCATCACGCTGAATAAAATATCAAAACGTTAAATAAAATGAATACAGAAGCCCAAATTCAACAAGCTTACGCCGAAGCTAAAAATTATCCCGATTTGGCTTCAAAATTAATAGCCATCGGCGTAGATTCTTATACGGTAGATACGGCTACTGGCACCATGCTTTATCGCTTTGCTGCCGGAGAATTTGTTTTACACGATGGCGAAGCGCTTCGTAAAATCAATCCGGTATTTAATCAGGAAGCCACCATTCAAGCTATTCGCGATAGCCAGCAGCGTAAAATTGATTATTCAGGTTTTATGGATGCCATTGCGGTGGCGGGAGTCCGGTTTTATGAAGCCACGCTAGTAGGGCCAAATCCACGGGTAACTTATATTGGTACAGGTGGGTTTTACGAAGAAAAAATTCCAGTCTGATAAATTAAAACCACTTTTTGCGCTTAAACCACCAAAAAATAAATGCGGTAACCAAAACCATCGCTACCAAAACGGCCGGATAGCCCCATAAAAAATAGAATAATCTATTCGTTTGTATCAAAGCTGCTTTGAAATTCCTCCCGGAGTGAATATCTTTATCACTCAAAACTGAGTTCATGAAAAATTATATTTCAGGTGTAATTGCTTTATTGCTAATCACTTTTTTAGCTGCTTGCAGTACTACTTCTAAAATTGCCGCATTAAAACCCGAAGCCAGCTATGGCTCTGAAGTGGTTTACGATAAACAGATTTCATATGCCAATATTCCACTTGAAATTGAAGTTGCCGATCTGCAAAACCAGACCAATAAATATTTAACGGGTTTAATTTACGAAGACAATGTGCTGGAAGATGATCAGATTATGCTGAAGGTTTCTAAAGAAGCACCTATTCTCATTCGCGAAAATAACGGCCGATTAGAAATGGATTTGCCTTTGAAAATATGGACTAAAGTGCGCTATGGCATAGAAAAATTCGGTTTCTCAGTATACGATACCCGCGAAGTAAATTTAAATGGCGTTTTTAAATTAAGCTCATCCGCCAGCATTCAGAACTGGAAATTGATTACCCAAACACAAATACGTGATATTGAATGGGTAGAAAGCCCTACGGTAAGTGTAGCCGGCAAAAATGTACCTATTACTTACCTCCTTAACCCGGTGATGGCCGCTTTTAAAGGTAAATTGGCTAAAAAAGTGGATGAGGCCATTGCCAAATCTTTGGATATTAAACCTTATGTGATCAATGCCTTGGAGCAATTGAGCAAACCCATTCAGGTTAATGAAGAATACAAAGTTTGGTTGGGTATGCAGCCTTTGGCACTATATGCCAGCCCAACAGTGGTAGCCAATAAAAAAATAAGTTTTAATATCGGGATGAAAGCGTATTTGGAAACGTCTATCAATGCGCAACCCAGTTTAAAATTTGATAAAAACCAACTGGCTCTTTTGCCCAATAACCAGCCCAATACCGATTTTAAAGCCAGCTTAGCCAATGTAATTACCTATCCTAACGCTGCAACATTGATGCAGAAAAACTTTGCCGGACAGGAGTTTGCTTCGGGCAGCCGCAAGGTTACTGTCAATAAAATTGACCTTTGGGGTAAAGACAATAAGCTGATAGTGGCGCTAAATATGAGTGGTTCTGTTAATGGCGATTTTTACCTGAACGGTGTACCTAAATACGATGCGGCTAAAAAGGAGATTTTTCTGGACAGCATTGATTTTGTACTCGATTCTAAAAACAAACTGCTTAAAGCCGGCGACTGGCTGGTTCATGGTTTAATTGCCAAAAAAATTCAGGAAAGCTGCCGTTTTTCTATTGCCGACCAATTAAATAATGGCCAAAAAACGATGGCTACTTATTTAAGCAATTACCAACCGGTAAAAGGGGTAAAAGTGAGTGGCACCATGACCAACATGACTCCAGACCAGATTATATTAACCCCGCAGGCCATGATCGCTATGGTTACCGCCAGTGGTAAACTGGCCATTAAAATTGATGGCCTAGAGTAGCAATGGCATTTTTTTGTCAGCCTGAGCTAGTTGAAAGGCGAACAGAAAATCCTTTCCGAAGAAATCCTTTGAATCGACAAGCTGGATGACATTCGGAGATTAATCTTATTTTTGTTGCATGACTAAAGAGCAATTGCAGGATTTAAGGGACAGAGTAACGTCCCTGAGGAGGCATCTTTGACATCGACAAGAAGGTTGATGAGCTAAATGCTGAACAAGAATTAACATTGGGCGCCCATTTCTGGGATGAGCCTAAAGCCGCAGAAAAAGTTTTACATGCCATTAAGTCTAAAAAGGTTTGGACTGATGAGTTTGACCGGGTGCATGCTGCTGTAGAGGATGCGGCGGTGATGCTGGATTTTTTTCAGGGGGGTGATGCTTCTGAAGCGGATTTGAAGGAGCAGTTTAATGCGGCTGTTGTGAAGGTTGAGGAGCTGGAGTTTAAAAATATGCTGAGTGCGGATGAGGATCAGCTGAATGCGGTGATGCAGATTACAGCGGGTGCCGGTGGTACTGAAAGCTGTGATTGGGCGGCCATGCTGATGCGGATGTATATTATGTGGGGTGAGAAAAATGGCTATAAGGTTACTGAGCAAGATTCGCAAGAGGGGGAGGTAACGGGTATTAAAACGGTTACGCTGCAGTTTGAGGGTAATTTTGCCTATGGTTATTTGAGAGGGGAGAATGGGGTGCACCGATTGGTGCGTATTTCGCCTTTTGACTCGAACGCGAAACGCCACACGTCTTTTGCTTCGGTTTATGTGTACCCGCTAATTGACGATACGATTGAGATTGATATCAATCCGGCGGATATTGAGTTTGAAACTTTCCGTTCTGGCGGTGCCGGCGGACAGAATGTGAATAAGGTGGAAACGGCGGTTCGTTTGTACCACAAACCTTCGGGCATTATTATTAAAAACCAGGAATCGCGTTCGCAATTGCAGAATAAAGAGAATGCGATGCGATTGCTAAAATCGCAATTGTACGAAATTGAATTGCGCAAACAGCTGGAAACTACGGCAGCTATTGAAGGGAATAAGAAGAAGATTGAGTGGGGGTCGCAAATCCGTAATTATGTGCTGCACCCGTATAAATTGGTGAAAGATTTACGCACTAATCATGAAACATCAAACGCCCAAGCGGTGTTGGATGGCGATCTGAATGATTTTCTGAAAGCGTATTTGATGGAGTTTTAAAAAATCCCGTCATTTCGACGAGTGGAATGAGGAGAAATCTCTTATGCACGAGAGATTTCTCT
>CAZFAE010000009.1:0-43650 GCA_964516035.1 uncultured Sphingobacterium sp. | reverse complement strand
CGTCATTTCGACGAGTGGAATGAGGAGAAATCTCTTATGCACGAGAGATTTCTCTCTTCGTTCGAAATGACGAGTAGCTTACTCCGCCTCCAAAACACTCATCAATTCTTGCAATTCGGCTACTTTTTCGGGCTGTCCGGCTTTCTCGTAAGCACTAATGAGGTTGCGTAAAACCCTAATCAGGATATCGGTATTGCTGCAGGGTTCGTAAAACCGTTTGTCTGGTTTTAATTGTAATTGTCGCAAAAAAGCATCTACATCTCGTTTATGGAAAATGAATCCTTTATTAAAGGCATTGATATAGAATAAAATACCACCATTGGGATGGTATTCCTGACTTTCGTCTACATAGGCCAGTATAAAATGCTGTGGCAAATTGACGCCAAATACCGGAATATCGAGCTTTTGAGCCACAATAGAATAAATGATGGCTAAAGAAATCTGGTTTCCTTTTTTGCTTTCGAGTACCTGGCCGATATAAGAATTTTGCGGATCGGGATGATTGACGGTATTACCCGCAAAACCATACTGATTATAAAATATGTGATTGAGTAGCTTTATTTTTTCGAGGGCGCTCATGTCGTACATCATTTGCAGCCAGGCGTCGCGTTTAATGCTTTCAATGTGGTTGATAATTTTCTGCTCGTCCAGATCGGGGTATTGGTATTTATTGATAATGATGATGCCCTGCAGCAAATCAAAGGCACCGCTCATGTGCCAAAGCTGTAATTCGTTTTTTACGTTTGAAAACTGAATTTTATGCACCAAATTTTCAATACGCTGTTGCAAAATGGCATCGAACGATTGTTCCCAGGCGCTTTCCAGGTATTCAATCACATCTTGGCCGTAGGAAAGTAGTTTTTCTTCCACGTGCTGGGCCACTTCCATATCCGGATCGTCTAGCAGCTTAATTAATGATTCGATCTCTTTGGTATTCATCTTGACTCAAAATAAGTAAAATCTACTGCTTTATCAAAGCTTTAGCTATTTTTGGCGCATGTTTAAGCTCCGTTTGGCACTCGATTATTTTGGACATTGGCTCAATGCCAATTCCCGCCACGGGGTACATTCGCCTTTTGTTTACCGTTTGGTTGATGAAGTGATTTACAATTTTCGTGCCCAAACATCCAGTCGGATTGAGGGCTTTAAATCTGAGAAAGTAAACCGTTTGGTAGAGCGTTTAACAGATTTTTTTAAAAAGGATTGCACCGATTTAAATGATTCCGCTGATTTGGTGATTATTAGGGATAAAATTGATGCTCAGGCTGAGTTTGATCGGTTATTGCAGAAAATTCGCCCAGATACGCTGCTCATTGTAGAGGGAATTTATCTCGATAAAGAAAATAAAACAGCCTGGCGGGAAATTAAAGGTCATCCGCAGGTTACAGTAACTATAGATTTGTTTTGGATTGGATTAGTCTTTTTCCGCGAAGGACAGGCCAAAGAAGATTTTAAAATCCGCTTTTAGAACGCTTCGGTTAATGAAATATAAAAGCCTGAAATCCGTTTTTCTCCGGCAGGCTTTTCTCCTAAACCATAATCCATTCTCAAACTTAATCCCTTTTCCAGGTCAAAGAAATAACGTACCCCGGCGCCATAATTGGGTTTGATGTTTCTAAATGCCGAACCACCGTTTGGATATACATTGCCGGCACCGGCAAAGGCCACCATCCCGAATCTGGGCACCGGCCGAAAACGCAATTCTGCCTGTGCGGCCAGTAAATTGGCATCGCGGTAGCGCCCCTGATAATACCCCCGCATCATTTGATCATTTCCCATTTGCGGCAGCAGGTAAAAAGGATTGCCACTGGTTCCGTCTAAACGGTTATAGTTTAAATTAAAGCCAAGAATAAATTTTTTATTGATTTTTTGAAAATTTCTAAAGTCCAGGCGAAAAGTAGAACCGGTAAAGTTATCGCCACCAAAAAAATCGGGCGCATAACTGTAGGCCAGCTTAATATAAGTTCCCTTATCGGGATAGTTATTGCTGTTTCTGGAATCAATAATTTGAGATAAACCCAAGAATAGTACCCTTCCGCCATCTCTATCTCTTAAAACAGGCGAAGTTTCATAAATACCGCCGCTTTCTTTATCTGTAAAAAACTGCTGGTCGTATTGCAGGCTAATGCCGGTATATAACTCTGGTCCGGTAGCTTTTTCTACTTCAGCCAAAAATCTAAACCGTGTCAAATTAAGCGGATCTTCATCTGCCAAACTGGTTTGGTTGCCCAGGCCATAAAAATTGAACGGAAAATTAAAGTAACGCACTTCGCCCTGGTAATGGTATTTATTTGCTCTAGACCAAATATCCCATTTACTAACTACTTGATAAGAGCCCTTGGTGGTATAAATTCCCGAAACATAAAAATTAGAAGGGCGAACTTCCAAATCATCCGGATCGGTATAAAAGGCATAAATGCCTGCCAGCCCAAATTCAAAACCCAATTCCTGGGTGTACCCAACAACCGGAACCGGTAAAAAACTATTGTGCCGGGTGGTGTCGTTTTTTAAAAAACGTTCAATCAGTTTTTTTTGCGCCAATGCGGGCAGACTTAAGCTGAGGTAAATAAAAATGCCAATAAATTTCTTCATCATGTTTGGTGTGGCTACAAAAATACTATTTAAGTTAGACTCTGGTTTTAGCCCTAAGCTTAATATTGCTATTTTTGGCCAAAATCAAGAAACAATGAGCGTACAAAGAGGACCAATTTCTCAGTTTATAGAAAAAAATTACCTGCATTTTAATGCAGCAGCATTAGTAGATGCCGCAAAAGGATACGAAACACATCTTTTAGAAGGTGGTAAAATGATGATTACCCTGGCCGGTGCCATGAGTACTGCCGAAATGGGTATTTCTTTAGCTGAGATGATTCGCCAGGATAAAGTGGCCATCATTTCATGCACCGGAGCCAATCTAGAAGAAGATATTATGAATTTGGTTGCTCATTCTCACTATAAAAGAGTGCCCAACTACCGCGATTTAAGTCCGCAAGACGAATGGGATTTATTAGAAAACCATTACAACCGCGTAACCGATACTTGTATTCCGGAAGAAGAAGCATTCCGCCGTTTGCAAAAACATATTCATGGCGTTTGGAAAGATGCCGATAATGCCGGCGAACGCTACTTTCCGCATGAATTTATGTACAAAATGCTATTGAGCGGCGATTTAGAACAGTATTACGAAATTGATCCAAAAAATAGCTGGATGCTGGCTGCTGCCGAGAAAAACCTCCCAATTGTGGTTCCGGGATGGGAAGATTCTACCATGGGTAACATTTTCGCTTCTTATATTATTAAAGGAGAACTGAAAGCCAGTACCATGAAAAGCGGTATCGAATACATGACCTGGCTGGCTGATTGGTATGTAAAAAATTCATCAGGTAAAGGCATTGGGTTTTTCCAAATTGGCGGTGGTATTGCCGGCGATTTCCCGATTTGCGTGGTACCGATGTTATATCAGGATATGGAAATGGAGAATATCCCATTTTGGAGTTATTTCTGCCAGATTTCTGATTCTACCACTTCATACGGTTCTTATTCGGGAGCGGTGCCTAACGAAAAAATTACCTGGGGTAAACTGGATATTGATACGCCAAAATTTATTGTAGAATCTGATGCCACCATTGTAGCACCATTAATTTTTGCCTGGATTTTAAAGCAATAAACAAGTGCTGTTTAAATTCAAAATTTAAGCGAATAAGAAGTTTAAACATGTATTAATTCAAACGCTTTATTTTATAGTTAGAAAGCAGATTTTTACAATTATTTAGAATGATTATAAATTGATTTTTATCGTCACCAAATTGTAAGCCATGTTTGAATAAATGATACTTTTGTCAACCGAAAATCTGACCTCAATTCAGTTGAATCAGCCTATCGGGAATTTACATTTCAACAATTTAAGCATAACATACTCAATATGAGAAGCATCTCATTGTTTTTTAGAAGTGGTATCCGGTTTCTAGTTGTATTACTAAGTTTAAGCTTTGCAGGCTTAAATGAGGCTAATGCACAAAGTGCAGCCGAAGGAGCCACGCTGTTTAAGCAAAAATGTACTTCATGTCACGCATTAAACCAAGTAGTAGTTGGTCCGGCACTAAAAGGAGTGAACGATCGTTACGACGAGGCTTGGTTAATCAAATGGATCAAAAATTCTCAGGCAATGATTGCTTCGGGAGATCCTGCTGCGCTCAAAATTTACAAAGAGTACAAAGAAGCTGCCATGACCGCTTTCCCGGAATTGACAGATGATAATGTAAAAAGCATCTTAGCTTATATCAAAGAAGAAGGAGATAAGCCAGCTGCATCAGCAGCCGGATCTGCCGCTACTGGTGGAGAAGTTAAAGAAGATGAAATCAGTAATTTAATGATTGGTGGTATTATTCTGCTAATCATCATCGCCTTCCTGGTTATCCTGGTATTAAACAAGGTAATTGCTACGTTGGATAACTTGTTTAAAAAGAAACAAGGTATTGCCGTTGAAGAAGAAGCTCCTGTTGCCAAAGATCGTTTAGCAGGCATTAAAAAACTGGCTAAGAATAAAAAAGCGGTTGGTGTAGTGGTTCTTTTAGTAGTAGGTATTTTAGCCACCGCAGGTTGGATGGGTATGTGGAATACCGGTGTACACCAGGGCTATCAGCCGGTGCAGCCAATTAAATTCTCTCACCAGTTACACGCCGGTGTCAATCAAATTAGCTGTCAGTATTGCCATAGTGGAGCATTTAAATCTAAAAATGCTTCTATTCCTTCATTAAATGTGTGTATGAACTGCCACAACTATGTACAGGCTACAGAAAAATACAATGGCGAAATTTCTCCTGAAATTGCTAAAATCTACAAGGCATTAGATTACAACCCAACAACCAAAGAATATGGTACCAATACCAAACCGGTAGAATGGATTCGTATTCACAATTTGCCAGATTTAGCTTATTTCAACCACTCACAGCACGTAACCGTTGCCGGTATCGAGTGTCAGAAATGCCACGGCCCTATCCAAAACATGGATGAAGTATATCAATATGCTCCTTTAACCATGAAATGGTGTATCAATTGCCACAAAGAAACCGAAGTAAATTCAAAAGGCAATGCCTATTACGATAAGCTGATTGCGGCTCACGAGCAATTGAAAAAAGGTGGTAAAATTACTGCAGCCGTTTTAGGCGGATTAGAATGCGGTAAATGCCACTATTAAGATTTACGATATCAGATTTTTGATTTAAGATTTGGACAGAAAGAAAATACAAAAGCATTAAAAACTATTTTTCAAATTTTATCTCATTACTAAATACTCAATACTAAATACTAAGACTGCTTAAATGGACAGCAATAAAAAATACTGGAAAGGTTTAGAAGAACTGAAACAAACACCGGAATTTGTTGAGAAAAACAAAAACGAGTTTGCAGAGGCTTTGCCTATTGAGGAAGTTTTAAACGAAGCCGGTTTAAGTACCGTAACTCCACGTCGCGATTTCTTAAAGGCTTTAGGATTTGGATTAGGTGCCGTAACCTTGGCAGCATGCCAAACCGCTCCGGTGCATAAATCTATTCCTTACTTAGTTAAACCAGAAGAAATTGTTCCGGGTATTCCCAACTATTATGCCTCAACATATAATGGCCACAGCATTTTGGTTAAAACCCGCGAAGGTCGCCCAATTAAAGTTGAGGGTAACCCGAAATGTTTATTAAGTGGTGGCCGTTTAGATGCTCAGGCTCAGGCTTCTGTTTTAGATTTATACGATGTTTCTCGCTTGCAAAGCCCTGTTTTAAACGGTGCCGAAGCCAGCTGGACCCAAGTAGATAGCTTTGTAAAAAGCGAATTGGCTAAAGTTAAAGCCGGCGGAAAGCAAATCCGTATTGTAAGCTCAACCGTTAACAGCCCTTCTACTAAAGCAGTTATTGCTCAATTTACAGCACAATATCCAAACACTAAATTGGTTCAGGTAGATGCCGTTTCTTACACCGGTATTATCCAGGCAAACCAAAACAGTTTTGGTAAAGCAGTTTTACCACATTACCAATTCGATAAAGCAGACGTAATTGTAAGTTTTGGTGCCGATTTCTTAGGTACCTGGATTTCTCCGGTAGAATTTACCCGTCAGTACAGCAGCAATCGTGGTTCTGCAGCTTTAAAGAGCAGAAAAATGTCTCGTCATATCCAGTTTGAAACGGGTATGAGCATGACTGGTACCAATGCCGATGCCCGCATCGCATTAAAACCATCAGAAGAAGGCATCGCATTATTAAATTTATATAAGGCTTTAGGCGGAAATGTTGCTGCTAAGCAATTATCCAACAACACCAAAGCAGATAAAGCCATTCAATTGGCTGCAAAAGAATTAGCCAACGCCAAAGGCAAAGCCCTGGTAGTTTGCGGTTCAAACGATGTTTCTTCACAAATTGTGGTAAACGCCATCAATGCTTTATTAGGAAGCTATGGCAATACCATCGATTTAAACAATCCATCTTACCAATATGCCGGTAACGATGCAGAGTTTGTAGCATTTATCAACGAAATGAAACGTGGCGAAGTAGATGCAGTATTCTTTTTGAATAGCAACCCTGCTTACAGCTATGTAAACACCAAAGAATTTACAGATGCTTTAGCTAAAGTAAAACTGTGTGTTTCTTTTGCCGACCGCAAAGACGAAACCGCCGCTTTATGCCAGGTTAATGCACCAAATAACCATTATTTAGAATCGTGGGGAGACAGCAACCCGGTTGCTGGCTACTATACCCTGGTTCAGCCAACCATCAACCCGGTTTACAATACCCGTATTGCTGAAGAAAGTTTATTAAACTGGTCTAACAGTACGGTTACAGAATATTACCAATTTGTACGCAGCAACTGGGAGAAAACAGTTTTAGCGCAAAGCGGAAAAAGCTGGAAAGACGTATTGCAAAGTGGTTCTGTATTTACCGGAGCAGCTCCTGCAACAGCCCTATCTTTTAGCCGCGATTTAAATGCGGTGGCTGCAACCATTGTTGATGAAAGTAAAAATTTAGTAAAAACAGGCGAAAGCGCTGTTGAATTACAGGTTTACGAAAACGTGGCAGTTCGCGACGGCCGTAATGCCAACAATCCTTGGCTACAAGAATTACCCGATCCGGTTTCTAAAGTTACCTGGGATAATTATGTAGCCCTGGCACCAAAACATGCAGAGAAATTAGGCATCAAAGAATTTGATTTAGTAGAAGTAAAAACGGCTACATACAGCCTTACTTTACCGGTACTAATTCAGCCAGGCCAGGCAGCAGGAACCATTTCTGTAGCCTTAGGTTACGGACGTACCCAGGCTGGTAAAGCAGGTAACGAAGTAGGTAAAAACGCATTCCCGTTTGTAAGCTTTGTAAATGGCACTTTCCAAACTGCAGCAGCAGCTACAATTACCAAAGTAGGCGGTACTTACGAATTGGCGCAAACACAAACGCACCACTCTTTCGAAGGCCGTAACATCATTCGCGAAACTACATTAAAAGATTATTTAAAAGATCCATACGCAGGTAGCGGTAACGGACATGGTAAACACAAAACTTACGATTTGTGGGATACCTACGAAAAACCGGGACACAATTGGGTAATGGCCATAGATTTAAATGCCTGTACCGGTTGCGGTGCTTGTATTGTAGCTTGTAATGCCGAGAATAACATTCCGGTAGTAGGCCGCGATGAAGTACGCAAACGCCGCGAAATGCATTGGTTACGTATCGATCGTTATTACAGTTTCAACGAAGGTGGAAAATCGGTAACCGAAGAAAATGAAATTGCTGAATTAGAGAATATGGATGACGTATCGGTGATACATCAGCCTATGCTTTGCCAGCATTGTGAGCACGCCCCTTGCGAAACCGTTTGTCCGGTATTAGCAACGGTACACTCTTCAGAAGGATTAAACCACATGGCTTACAACCGTTGTGTGGGTACCCGCTACTGTGCAAACAACTGTCCTTACAAAGTGCGTCGTTTCAACTGGTTTAACTACTGGAACGATTCACGTTTTGATAACTACCTGAACAACGAATTCACTCAATTAGTATTAAATCCAGATGTTACCGCCCGTTCACGTGGGGTAATGGAAAAATGCTCAATGTGTATTCAGCGTATTCAGGCCGGTAAATTACAGGCTAAAATCGACAAACGTCCATTAAAAGATGGCGATGTAAAAACAGCCTGTCAGCAAACTTGCCCTGCAAACGCCATTATCTTTGGAGATGGAAACGATCCGGAATCGGAAGTTTCTAAAGCATTAAAGAGCGAGCGTACCTATTACGTATTGGAAGAACTAAACGTTCAGCCAGGTGTAGGTTACCAGGTAAAAGTTAGAAATACCACAGAGGCTTAATTAACATTTCATAGAAAAGAAATACAAAACTATGTCATCGCATCACGAATCAATATTAAGGGAACCATTAATTACCGGTGAAAACATTACTTATGCCAAAGTAACCGAGGATGTTCTGGTACCTGTAGAAAATAAAGCCAATAAAGCCTGGTGGATCGGTTTTACCATCGCATCTCTCGGCGCTTTAATGTGGGTTGTTGCTGTAAGTTATACCTTCTGGACCGGTATCGGTGCCTGGGGTTTGAACAAAACAGTAGGCTGGGCATGGGATATCACCGGTTTCGTATGGTGGGTAGGTATTGGTCACGCCGGAACCTTGATTTCTGCGGTATTATTACTCTTCCGTCAAAACTGGCGTAACTCCATTAACCGTTCTGCCGAAGCGATGACCATTTTCGCGGTAATTTGTGCGGCTACTTATGTAGTTTCTCACATGGGCCGTCCTTGGTTAGCTTATTGGCCATTACCATTGCCAAACCAGTTTGGTTCTTTATGGGTAAACTTTAACTCGCCATTGGTTTGGGACGTATTCGCAATTTCTACCTATTTCTCGGTATCCTTAGTATTCTGGTACACCGGTTTATTGCCAGATATTGCCACCATCCGCGATCGTGCAACCGGTTTACGTCGCCGTATTTATACTATTCTTTCTTTCGGATGGAATGGTTCGGTAAAAACCTGGCAGCGTTTTGAGGCCGTATCATTAATCTTGGCCGGTGTTTCTACGCCGCTGGTACTTTCGGTACACACCATTGTATCTATGGACTTTGCTACCTCGGTAATTCCGGGATGGCACACCACCATTTTCCCGCCATACTTTGTGGCCGGAGCAATTTTCTCTGGTTTTGCCATGGTGCAAACCTTATTGTTAATTGCCCGTAAGGTGATGAATTTTGAAAACTACATTACCATGTTCCATATCGAATCGATGAATAAAATTATCATCGTTACCGGATCTATTGTTGGTGTAGCTTATTTAACCGAATTATTTATTGCTTGGTACTCAGGTGCAGAATACGAACAGTATGCGTTCTTAAATCGCGTTAGCGGACCTTATTGGTGGGCTTACTGGGCCATGATGACCTGTAACGTAATTTCTCCGCAACTATTCTGGTTCAAGAAAATTCGTACCAGCATCGCCGCATCATGGATTTTATCCATCGTGGTAAACATCGGTATGTGGTTTGAGCGTTTCGTAATTATTGTAACCTCATTACACCGCGATTATTTACCATCATCATGGGTAATGTTCTATCCATCGGTAGTAGATGTTGCCATATTTGTAGGATCAATTGGTTTATTCTTTACCCTCTTCTTATTATTCTTACGTTTCTTACCAGCTATCGCGATGGCAGAGGTGAAACTATTGGTAAAATCATCCAGTGAGCAAGCCAAAAAGAAACTGATACAGGAAGGCAAAGTAGATAAAGAACAGGCAGCGTTTTACGTAGAGTCTTTAGACAAATACGATAGTGTAGACAAAGCCAAATACGCAAAAATCTAATTATGAGCAAAACGAAATATATTTTAGGCCATTTTGCTGATCCTGATGAAATGATGCACGGGATCGATAAGCTGCAGGAAAACAACATCGCTATTTACGATGTGTTTACGCCAATGCCTATTCACGGAATTGAAGACAAATTAGGAGTAAAACGTTCACGTTTACCAATTGCTGCTTTTTGTTTCGGGATAACCGGTACACTTACCGCTTTTACCATGTTGTATTACATGATGGTGGCCGATTGGCCGATGAATGTGGGTGGTAAACCTGCTTTTGCCGCACCAGATTTTATTCCGGTAATGTTTGAATTAACGGTACTATTTTCTGCATTTGGTATGGTGGGAACTTTCTTCTTTAAAAATCATTTATTCCCGGGCCGTGCTCCAAGAGTAATGGATCTTCGTGCAACCCACGATCGTTTTATTATTGCCATTGATGCCGCAGAGATTAAAGATGCAAAACAGGTAGAGAGTTTATTAAAAGAAGCCGGTGCAGTTGAAGTATTGCACAATGAAAGGAAATATCTTAGCTATGAATAAAAGTCGCGTAATTATTGCCGTATTCTTTGCTATTGCAATTCAGGTAGCGGTTTCATCCTGCTCTGATAAGCGTAGCCCGGGTTTAGAATATGCCCGTAATATGTATGATCCATTGGCTTACAACCCGGATCAGCCAAATAAAAATTTTAAAAACGGTCAAACTGCCCAGTTACCTCCTGCAAATACTACTCCGGTAGGTTATACTCAGGGCGATGATAACTATCCGAATACTTTGGAAGGTTACCAGGCTGCAGGCGAAAACTTGTCTAATCCATTGCCGGTAAGCACCCAAACTTTAGAACAGGGAAAAGCTTTGTATTTAAACATGTGCTCACAATGCCATGGCTTACAAGGCCAGGGTGATGGAGCCATTATCAAAATGCAGAAATTTCCTGCACCGCCATCTTATTCAAATGGTACTTCTTCTCGTGGCGGAGCCATGAAAGATTTAACAGATGGAAAAATATATCATACCATAACGCATGGTGTAAACCTTATGGGTCCGCACCGCTCACAGTTAACGCCTAACGAGCGCTGGAAAATTGTTATGTATGTTCATGAATTACAAAAATTACAGTAGTTAATATCGCTATTATCCACATGGGAACTCACAATCAAACACATAATCTCTCTGAACATTTCGAATTTTCGGGTAAACCGAAAACTTGGAGCTTAATTGCTATTGTGCTTGGCGCAGCAGCCATTGCCTACGGCTTTTACTCCGGACATGCAGAGCGTACTTTTGCCAATTTATTATTAATGGCTTATTACTTTACCTGTGTTTGTGCAGCGGGTGCATTTTTTATTGCCCTGCAGTTTGTAGCACAGGCAGGCTGGTCTGCAGGTTTATTACGTATTCCGCAGGCATTTGCCAAAGTATTGCCAATTGCATCTGTGATTTTAATTGTGGTTTGTGCCGCAGGTTTGTACACGCACAATTTGTATCACCATTGGGCAGAAGAAGGATTAAGCGATCCTAACAGCCCGAAATACGATGCCTTAATTGCCGGAAAATCGGTGTATTTAAATACCCCATTCTTTTTAACCCGTTTGGTATTTTTCCTGGCTATTTACAGCATTTTTGCTTCTATATTAACTAAACTTTCTAATCGCGAAGATTTAGAAGGCGGATTAAAAAGCTATAAAAAGAGTATCGGTTATTCAGCGGTATTTTTAGTATTATTTGCTTTCACAACACCAATTTGGGCATTTGATACCATCATGTCCTTAGAAGCACATTGGTTCTCTACCATGTTTGGTTGGTATAATTTTGCCGCCATGTGGGTAAGTGGTATTTGTGCCATTACTTTAACCATTATTTTGTTAAAACGTTCTGGTTATATGACCTGGATTAACGAGAGCCACTTACACGATTTAGGTAAATTTATTTTTGCTTTCTCTATTTTCTGGACTTACGTATGGTTTGCTCAATTCTTATTGATTTACTATGCCAACATCCCGGAAGAAACCGTTTATTTCTACAAACGTTGGGAGCCTGAATATATGCCTTGGTTCTGGTTAAATATCGTGATCAATTTTCTGTCTCCGCTGTTAATTTTAATGAGCCGCGATGCGAAGCGTAAAGAAACCATGTTATTATTTGTGAGCATTCTTTTATTGTGCGGCCACTGGTTAGATTATTACATGATGATTATGCCGGGTACAGTTGCAGAACACCGTGGTTTTGGTGTAATTGAAGTAGGTACATTCATTGGTTTTGTAGGTTTATTTACTTACCTAATGCTGTTCATGTTGAGCAAGAAGCCTTTGGCTCCGGTTAATCACCCTTTCTTAGAAGAAAGTTTGAACCATCATATTTAATAGGGAAACGATTATTATTAGTATTCGATAAGAAAATGAGTTTGAGAAAAGTTTTTAATAGCCCGTCGATTTTAAGTATCGTACTTTTTGTTGCCTTATTGGGTAGCAAAATGGTAAATGCACAAACTATGGACAGTACGGCCGTATCTATTACTGCTGCTACAGACACTGTGCAAGCCACGGCTACTACGCCAGCAGTACCTACTTTAATTAGTACAGATGTAGATACCACCAAATTATCTTGGAATTTAGGTGATGGTCAGGGAAATAAGGTAGAGATTGCCAAACCAGAAAAAGATTTCAGTGCAGCATACAAATCGTTTGCTTACTATGCATTGATTTTCTTCTTGTTTTGCGTATTCTTGGGTATTATCGGTAAGTCATTGCGTGCTTACGAGTTAACCCGTTCTATTCAGGGTAAACCAGCCGGAATTAACTGGAACCGTATTCAGTCGGTATTATTTGGGGTAGCCTTGGTATCTGGTTTGTATGGCGCTTACTGGTGCTATACTGTACAAGGTGCCATGATTAACCATATTTCTGGTTCGGTACACGGTGAGAAAATTGACTTCATGTTTAACATCACGTTAATCATCACCACCATTGTATTTGTACTTACCCACATCATTTTATTCGGTTTCTCTTTCCGCTACGGCGCTTCAGAAAATCGCAAAGCTTATTTTTATCCGCATAATAATGCGCTAGAGCGTATTTGGACAATTGTTCCGGCTATCGTGTTAACGGTATTGGTTTTATTAGGATTTTTTACCTGGAGAGGCATTACCAACGTAAGTGAAGCAGACCAGAAAAGCGCCCTGAATATTGAAGTTACCGGCGAACAGTTTAAATGGACTATCCGCTATGCGGGAGCTGATAACCAAACCGGCCTCAAAAATTATAAAATGATTAGCCCGACTAACAATTTGGGTATTGATTTTAAAGATTCAAAAAGCTGGGATGATAAATTAGCGGGAGATATTTACCTGCCGGTAAATCGTTCGGTTCGTTTTACCATTGGTTCTAAAGACGTATTGCACAGTTTCTACATTCCTGAATTCAGAGTTCAAATGAACGCTGTACCGGGTATGCCAACGTATTTCCAGTTTACTCCGCGTTTTACTACCGAGGAGATGCGTGAGAAAACCAACAATCCTAAATTCGAATACATTTTGCTTTGCGCCAAAATTTGTGGCTCAGGACATTATAACATGCAGGTAAAAGTGAAAGTGGTTTCTGATGCCGAATACCAGGCATGGGTAGCACAACAGCCTTTATATTATAATGATGATGTAAAGAAATCAATGCAGATAGCTGAACAAAAATCGGCTGCTGAAACTAACAAAATGGCATTTAATACAAATAAAAGATAAGCGTATATGGCAAGCACAGCAACACACGATTCAGCCGCAGTACACCACGACGATCATGGCCATCACCACGAAACGTTTCTGACGAAGTATATTTTCAGTCAGGATCACAAGATGATTGCCAAGCAATTCCTGATTACAGGGATTATTATGGGTGTTATTGCCATGTTTTTATCGGTATTATTCCGTTTACAACTGGGCTGGCCTGATAAATCTTTCCCTATCCTGGAAACCTTTTTAGGTAAATGGGCTGAAGGCGGACGTATTAAACCCGATTTTTACCTGGCATTGGTAACCATTCACGGTACCATGATGGTATTCTTTGTGTTAACTGCAGGTTTAAGTGGTACGTTCAGTAACTTATTAATTCCATTGCAGTTGGGCGCAAGAGATATGGCATCGCCATTCTTAAATATGCTTTCTTACTGGTTCTTCTTTTTGGCTTGTGCCATTATGATGGGTTCTTTCTTTGTAGAAAGTGGTCCTGCAAGTGCCGGCTGGACGGTTTATCCGCCGCTATCGGCTCTGCCAAAAGCCATTTCGGGTTCTGGCCTGGGTATGACTTTATGGTTGGTAAGTATGACTTTATTCGTGGCTTCATCTTTAATGGGTGCCTTGAACTATATCAGTACGGTATTAAACATGCGTACCAAGGGTATGGATTTATGGAGAATGCCTTTAACCATTTGGGCTTTCTTTTTAACCGCTATCGTAGGGGTTTTATCTTTCCCGGTATTGGTTGCCGCAGTAGTATTATTGGTTTTCGACCGTAGTTTCGGTACCAGTTTCTATTTATCAGATATCGTGGTACAAGGCCAGGTATTGCCTAACCAAGGTGGTAGCCCAATTTTATGGCAGCACTTATTCTGGTTCTTGGGTCACCCGGAAGTATACATTGTATTGATGCCTGCTTTGGGTATCACTTCAGAAGTAATTGCAACCAATTCACGTAAACCAATTTTCGGTTATCATGCCATGGTTTACTCTTTGATTGGTATTACCGTATTGTCGTTTATTGTTTGGGGTCACCACATGTTTGTAACCGGGATGAATCCATTCCTGGGCGGTGTGTTTATGATTACCACCTTAATTATTGCGGTACCATCGGCAGTAAAAACCTTTAACTACCTGGCCACTTTATGGCGTGGAAACATCCGCTTTACCCCAGCCATGATGTTTGCCATTGGTTTAGTATCTTTCTTTATCTCTGGTGGTTTAACCGGTATTTTCTTAGGAAACGCTGCTTTGGATATCAACTTACACGATACCTATTTCGTAGTGGCCCACTTCCACTTGGTAATGGGTTCTGCAGCTATTTTCGGTATGCTTTGCGGTGTTTACCACTGGTTCCCTAAAATGTTCGGCCGTTTGATGGACGAAAAATTGGGTTACCTGCACTTCTGGTTAACCTTCGCGGGAGCTTATTTAGTATTCTTCCCAATGCACTTTATGGGATTAGATGGGGTACCACGCCGTTACTATGCTTTCACCGAATTTGAATTCATGAAAGAATGGTTAACCGTAAATACCTTCATTACCTGGGCAGCTATTATTTCTGCTTTAGCGCAGTTGGCTTTCTTATGGAACTTCTTCTATTCTATGTTTTATGGTAAGAAAGCGCCTCAAAATCCTTGGGAGTCTAATACTTTGGAATGGACTACTCCGGTAGAACATTTACACGGCAATTGGCCAGGAGAAATTCCAACCGTTTACCGTTGGCCTTACGATTACAGCAAGCCAGGCGAAGAAGCAGATTTTATTCCGCAGACCACGCCTTTATCTCAAACCATGAGCTCTAACATGCCACACGATTTTGAAGGAAACGTAGAAGCAGAAAAAATCCAGGAGCAATGGAATAAAGACAATAAAAAACCGGCTGCAAGCCAAAAAGTATAATAGATTTTAATTAATCGCATTTTGGGGTATCTGCACTAAGTTTAATAAAGCTTACAGATACCCCAATTTTTTTAATAAGCCATGCACACTACTGCCCAAAAGCGCTTTATTACCATTAACCTGCTCAGCATCATCACGCTTTTTGTGTTGATATTGGCCGGTGGGGTAGTGCGCAGTTCGGGTTCGGGTATGGGTTGCCCCGATTGGCCTAAATGTTTCGACCAATTGGTTCCGCCAACTTCCCTCAATCAATTGCCGGCAGGTTATGAGCAAAAATATGTGGCTGGTCGGGTAGCCAAAAACGAACGTTTTGCCAAAACTTTAGATGTGTTGGGCTATGGCGATTTAGCCATCCGCATTCGCGAAGACCAATCTATTTTAAAACCTGAAGAATTTAACGCCGCTAAAACCTGGACCGAATATATCAATCGTTTAATTGGTGCCATTTGCGGTTTGTTTTTATTGGGATGCGTTATTTTCTCTTTTACTTATTTAAAATCCCGGAAACGGATATTTTTCTTCAGTTTATTTAATGTAATTCTGGTAGGTTTTCAGGCTTGGTTGGGTTCTATTGTAGTTTCTACCAATTTACTGGCCTGGGTGGTAACTGTACACATGTTAATTGCTTTCGCGATTGTGGCCATTTGCATTTACACTTATTTCGAGGCTAAAAACTTATATCAAGTTCAGGTATTAAAACCCTCACGCAAGCTTCGTTTATTGGCTTTCTTTACGCTAGCCATAACGCTTCTGCAGGTTACCTTGGGTACCGAAGTTAGAGAGCAGGTTGATGCCATTGCCGATGCCATGAACCATTTAAACCGAGAGGTTTGGGTAGCTAAAGTAGGGCTGAAATTTAATTTTCATCGCGATTTAGCCATTTTGGTATTGCTGGCTAACCTTTTGGTGTACCGCATGATTTCAAAATCTTATGCCAAAACCGCTGCGGCTTACCGCATGATGAGGTACGCATTGGGTTTAATTGTTTTACAGTTGGTTACGGGTATTGCACTTTCTTATTTCGCTTTGCCGCCGGTAGCACAGGCAGCCCATATTTTATTGGCAAGTCTGCTTTTTGGAGCGCAATTTTATATGTTTCTGGCTTTAAAATTCCAAAATGAAGGGGAGGTGAAGCTTGGCTAATTTTATAGGAGACTTTGTGAAGCTGGTTAAATTTCGCCTGAGTTTTCTGGTGGTTTTTTCTGCTTCTATTTCTTTTTTAATAGGAAGTAAAGAACAGGGAAGCATCGATTGGGCAAACTGGGCTATTTTGATTTTGGGTGGATTTTTAGTGACCGCCGCAGCCAATGGTTTCAATGAAATTATCGAAAAAGATTTAGATAAACTGATGAAACGCACTGCCGACCGTCCCATCCCGGCAGGAAGAATGACAACAGGGCAAGCCCTGGTTTTGAGTTTGCTGATGGGTATTGCCGGAACTTTGATTTTAGTTAAACTGAATTTCCTCACCGGCGTGCTTTCGGTATTTTCTATTCTGCTTTATGCTTTTGTGTACACTCCAATGAAACGTAAATCGCCCATTGCGGTTTTTGTGGGGGCCATACCCGGAGCTTTGCCACCGCTTATCGGTTATTTTGCCGCTTTTACCAATCCGCAAATATCCTGGATACCGGTTATTTTATTTCTGATTCAGTTTACCTGGCAGTTCCCGCATTTTTGGGCCATAGCCTGGGTTTTGGACGATGATTATAAAAAAGCAGGTTTCCGTTTATTGCCAACCACCCATCGCGACAAGCTAAGTGCTTTTGTGATTTTAATTACGGCTATCATACTTATCCCGGTAAGTTTAATGCCCACTATTTATGGTTTTGGCGGTTATGCCCTGGCTATTATTTCGGCCCTTAGCGGGGTATACTTTTTATATACTGCCATACAATTGTATAATAAATTAGATATCGCCTCTGCCCAGCGGATGATGTATGTCTCTTTTGTATATTTGCCCATCGTTCAATTAAGTTTATTATTCGATTTTATTCCCTAATCAAAACGCCATGGCCATTTCTGTTGAACAAGATAAAATGAACCTTAAAGCCAAAAAATTCCTGGTTTGGTTATTCGTTATTTCTTCATTTATGCTTTTTGCCGCTTTAACCAGCGGATTTATTGTGTACACTGCCGGAAGTGTTGAGCGTGGAATTAAAATTTCTTTGCCTCAGGCATTTATCTACAGTACTGCCGTTATTTTTATCAGCAGTTTTACCATGCATATGGCCTACCTTTCGGGTAAACGCCTACAATTTGATAAGCAGAAGTTATACCTGATAATCACCATTTTACTGGGTCTGCTTTTCTTTGGTCTGCAATTATACTCTTGGGATTATCTGATTAATCAGGGTATTTATTTTGTGAATCCGAATGCTTCGCAATCATTCCTTTACGTATTTACCGGAGCGCATTTGATACACGTTTTTGCTGGTATTTTAATGTTGATTACCGCATGGGTGGGCAAGGTGAAAAACATTCCGCAAACCAGAAATTTATTCCGCCTGGAAGTGACTTCCATTTTTTGGCATTTTATAGATATACTATGGATTTATCTATATGTTTTCTTACTTTTGAATCAATAATTTACGATTATATACAATTCTAAATGAGTACAACGGTATCCCAAATTGACCAGGTAAAAACCGGAGCCTGGAGTGGCGGTAAATCGCCATTTGCTGTAGAATACGGCAAAATCATGATGTGGTTTTTCCTGCTTTCTGATGCATTTACATTTTCAGCATTTCTAATTTATTATGGCGCACAGCGTTTTAGTAAATTAACCTGGCCAGATCCGGATGTGGTATTCCAATCTATCCCCGGTGTAGCCGATCATGGTTTCCCGCTGGTTTTTGTGGGTATCATGACTTTTATCTTGATTATGAGTTCTGTTACGATGGTTTTGGCAGTAGAAGCCGGACATCGCAGAGCTAAAAAAGAAGTAGTAACCTGGATGATTTGGACCATTGTTGGTGGTTTAATGTTTTTAGGCTGTCAGGCTTTAGAGTGGACACACTTACACCACGAAGGTTATTGGTGGGGAAGTTTCCCGGCTACGTATACCGGAGTTGATGCGGTAGGCGCCTTACAATTTGCCAACCTATTCTTTACCATTACCGGTTTCCATGGTTTCCACGTATTTACCGGTGTGGTGATCAATTGTATTATTTTAGCAATGACCCTGGGCAATGTGTTTGAAAAACGCGGCAGCTATTTAATGGTTGAAAAAGTAGGCCTTTACTGGCACTTTGTAGACCTGGTTTGGGTTTTCGTATTTACCTTCTTTTATTTAGTTTAATCATGTCTGCAGAACATTCACACGATCATGCCGAAGGGCATGAAGAAACCATGACCAAGCGTAAAATCTGGCAGGTTTTCTTTTACCTTTTGGGTATTACCGCTTTAGAATTTTTTATCGCATTATACTTAATTCCAAAAGGAATTGTATCTCACGGTATTGGCAATTTTACCTATATCGCATTAACGCTGGTTAAAGCATTTTACATTGTGGCTTATTTCATGCACTTGAAATTTGAGAAATTTGCCTTCAAAACCAGTATTGTGGTATCGCTTATATTTATTGTTTACTTTATTGTATTGATGCTAACCGAAGGCTCTTATTTAAACCTTCACATGAATTAATGGGTTTACCAAAGTTTACGATCAAAAAAGTATTAATCCTGGTAGTGCTTCTCGCAGTACCGGGATTTTTATATTATATGTTAACCGAAAAGGGCAAGAACCGTTATAAATCTTTGCCCTTTTACGGCCCAAAAGTGGTAGCCGAAACTTTTCGTACCAAACGTGGCAAGAAAATTCCGGATACACTTTACCATACCATTCGCGATTTTAAATTGACCAATCAGCTGGCTAAAGAATTCAAATTTCCGGCAGACAGTCATCGCATTACGATAGTGAATTTCTTTTATAGCCGTTGCACCAGTTTCTGCCCGGCAATGAATAAGCAGATGAATCAGTTTGCAGAAACTTTCGGCCGCAACCGTTTAATGCGTTTTATTTCTTTTTCGGTAGATCCGGATTACGATACACCAGAAGTATTATCCGCCTATGCGAAAACCAATGGATTTAAATCTGTGAAATGGGATTTTGTAACCGGCCCAAAAGACTTGATTTACGATTTATCTAAAAACGATTTTTTGCTCGATGCTTTACCTGATCCGGCTAATCCGGATAATGTAATTCATTCGTCTATGTTCGTGCTGCTCGATCCGCAAAAACGGATTCGTGGTTATTATAACTCGTTAAACAAAGAACAAATGGACAAGCTGAGCGATGAGATTAAAGTGTTGATTACCGAAGAATTAAGAAGTATTAAGGATAGATAAGTTTAAAGGACGTGGGCTCTCTCTCTTCGCTCGAAATGACGACAAGCTATTGTAGAAACGTCTTTTCGATGAGTCTGCCAACTGGCAGACGATGAGAAATCTCTGAAGTCATAATTAGTAACAATAGAAAAGATGAACGATAAATTTATTTTCAGAGCCGTATTAGCCATTTCTGTTTTTGTATTTGCGGTAGTGGTTATTTTAAACCGCAAACTCATTCCGGTAACCATTCCAACCCCAGATTTTGTGTATTTTCTGCCTAAGCTCAATGCCATTATCAACGGTACCTGTTCTGTTTTGCTCTTATTATCCCTGTATTTTATCAAGAATAAAAATATTGCAGTACACAAGCGTTTGAATATTACCACCTTTTTGCTTTCCTCGCTGTTTTTGGTTTCTTATATCATTTTCCATTATTTCGTTAAAGAAACCACCTTTGGCGGAACCGGTGCCATCAAAACCATTTACTATTTCATTTTGTTAACCCATATTCCATTGGCTGCCTTTGTGCTGCCGCTGGTATTGTTGAGTTTTAATAATGGATTAAAAATGCAGGTAGAAAAACACCGTAAACTGGTACGCTGGACTTACCCAATTTGGTTATATGTAACCGTAACCGGCGTAATTGTGTACCTCATGATTTCACCTTATTACACTTTCTAGACACAGCTTTTAGGTATCTTTGTAATATGAAAGCCCGAAAAATACTTTTAACAGGTTTATTCGTTTTTGCACTCAGCCTGGCTGCCGAAAAAAGTTTTGCGCAATGCGCCATGTGTACCCTCAATGCCGAAAATTCGGTAAAAAATGGAAATACACAGGGTCGTGGCTTAAACAACGGTATTCTTTATTTATTGGCTGCGCCTTATCTGGCTGTTGCCGGAGTAGGTTTTGTATGGTATAGAAAATACCGTCGCAAAAATGTAGATCTGCAAATTAAAGACGAAAAAATTAACCTGAATTAATTCCAAACCGCTATGCTTCACCCCGAAACCATTCAATTTCTTCAGGGAATTCAACAGCATAATAACCGGGATTGGTTTTTGGAGCATAAGCCCGAATTTGAAAAGGCTAAAGCCGATGTTTTGGCATTTGCTGCAGAGTTGATTAAGTTCCTGTCGGCCATAGACCCTACCATTCCTTCAGATTTAGACCCTAAATTGTGCGTGATGCGTATTTACCGCGATGTACGATTTAGTAAAGATAAAACACCTTATAAAACCAATTTCGCGATAGCTATTTCTGCCAAAGGCAAAAATTTCGATGGCCCGGGTTATTACCTGCACATCCATCCCGAAGAATCTTTTGTGGCCGGCGGCTGCTGGATGCCGCAATCGGAAGACCTGAAAGCCATCCGGCAGGAAATAGATTATAACAGCTCCGATTTCCATCAAATAATTGAAAACGCATCCTTTAAAAAATATTTTGCTAGTTTAGATAACAGCGAGAAGTTAAAAACGGTGCCCAAAGGTTATCCGGCAGACCATCCGGATTTAGAATATTTAAAACTGAAAAGTTTTATCGGCAGGCACAACTTATCCGCCAACGATTTATGTAAACCCGAAGCCGCCCAATCGGTTTCGGCAGCCTTTGAAAGTTTATATCCATTAATGGTATTTTTGAGAAACGCATTATCCTAAAATTTAATCCCATGAAAAAAATCATCTTTTTAGCCCTAAGTATTGCTACCCTGGCTACACTTAATTCTTGTATGGTATTGTCTACCAAAAAGTATAATGCCTTAGTTGCACAAAGAGATTCGCTTTCCGTAGGCTGGGATCAGGCTCAGATAAAAATTGAAAACCTGGAACTGGTGGCAGGCCGATTAAAAGCAGATACCAGTCGTTTAAATAGAAATATCAAAGATTTACAGGCTAAACTGGCCGGTTTAGATTCAAACTATTCCGCTTTACGCGATAACAGTTCGTCGGAAATTAAGAAACTGGCCGAAGATTTGAAAAAACGCGAAGCCCGCTTAACCGAAGTAGAAGATATTTTGCGCAAACGCGATGAAGCCACCCAGGCGCTTAAAGATAAATTACAAAAAGCCTTGTTGGGTTTCCAGCAAAGCGGCTTAACGGTGGAGGTGAAGAATGGCAAAGTGTACGTTTCATTAACCGATAAACTGTTGTTTGATACCGGCAGCATTATTATTGACGATAAAGGACAGCAGGCCTTAAAAGAATTGGCCAAAGTATTGAAAACACAGCCCGAAATTAATATTTCTGTAGAAGGCCATACCGATAACCAGCGGGTGAATAACCTCGGCCAGATTAAAGATAACTGGGATTTAAGTGTATTGCGTGCTACTTCGGTGGTGCGTTATTTAACAGATGTAGAAAAAATTGAAAACAGCCGGGTTACTGCCACTGGTAAAGGCCAATTTCAGCCTGTTGCCGAAGGTGCCACACCGGAAGTGCGCAGCCGTAATCGCCGCATAGAAATAGTACTTTCTCCAAAACTGGATGAATTGTATCAGTTGATTAAATAAACGGTTGTCATTCCGAGCAAAGCGAGGAATCTCTAGTAAAGCTTCTAAAACAATAAAGGCCCTCGATTTATCGAGGGCCTTTATTGTTAGTCTGGTATTGGTTTGGCCTAGTTTTCTTTAATCTTTTATACAACGAACGGAATACCCCATTTGTTTATACCAGGCCCCATTACCAAGAACCGCATTATCAAAACTTAAATCCCAATATATACTGTACTGAGATGACTCTTCTGTTGAGGTCCAAAAATCTGCATAATTTTTAATGTTTGAATAAATACCGTTTTCAGCTCGAAATCCACCACCACGGCCTCCAAAAGCAAATTTATTCGTGGCACCAGTATTTGGTAAATTCCAATACAAACTTCCTGTTTCTTTCAATTGTCCTCCATCGCTATTACCCAAATAATCTGCCAAAATTTGCCATTCTGCATCGCTAGGAATGTGCCAGCCCTCGGGGGCCAATTTGGGTATATTGTCTGCGCCTTTGGCATTAACGGTAAACCAATTGTATAATGCACCATAAGTGTTTTTGTTGCTTGCTTCATCATTATTATACCAGCAATAAGCAGGCGTATTTAAGCCCGACCAAATGGTGTTATCGCTTACATAAGGGATTGGACTTCCATCTTTATAATGTGTTACCCTCAAATTCTCCGCCATCCAAATCTGGTCGCCAATTTTAACGGTTTTGTACACATTGCCGTCTACGTCGGTTACCGTTTCGGGGCCTTCATCTTTTTTGCAGGAGAATAAACCAAGCGCCAGGAGAAAAGACAGCGCAAAAATATATTTGGGGTTTGCTTTCATATTTGTTTCTATTATAGAAACGGCAAGTTAGCCAGCTTATGCTTTTGCTCCATACCTATTCGGACGAATGGCCGAAAAAGCAAGACAGATGGTTGATTTAAGGGGATGGATGTTTTTTACGTCATCTCGAACGAAGTGAGAGATCTTTTTTACGTCTAAGATTTCTTAAATTAAATTTCGTTTTTTCGGTCCGTGAGGACACGAACCGAGGCTGGGATAAATCGGGATTCGAAATGACGATTCTGATTTAGAAAGGACTACTAAAATCTGCGAAACTTGGAAGAGCCTGGTCTTTGTCTGAAAGTAGTATTTCTACTGGAGTCATCTGCCAGTTGATATTCAAATTCGGATCATTCCAGATCACGCCAATTTCTGAAGCTTTATTATACAATCCTCCGCTTACTTTATAGCTAAAAATAGTTTGGTCTTCGAGAGTAATAAATCCGTGTAAAAATCCGGGCGGAATCCAAAGCATTTTAAAATTATCGCCGCTTAATTCAATATCAAAATGCTGGCCGTAGGTTGGAGAACCGGTGCGAATATCTACCGCTACATCCAATACGCTGCCTTGAATTACTCTTACCAGTTTGCCTTGGGCAAAAGGATTGGCCTGGGCGTGTAAACCACGAAGGGTTCCTTTTTGAGATAATGACTGATTATCTTGAACAAAATTGGCTTTGATGCCGGCTTCTTCAAATGATTTTTGGCTATAACTCTCGTAAAAATAACCACGATCGTCTTTCCATATTTTAGGCTCAATAATAATCAGGCCCTCAATTGGTGTTGGGATAAAATTCATATTTATTGGGCGTCTACAAATTCCATAAGCGAGCGATAAGCCACAAACTTATTCTCAAATTTTCTTAAAGTAGCCGCTTGTAATGCGGGTGCAAACCGTGCCTTATACTTTTCGTACACCGCTTGGTTTTCGGCAATATATTGTATGCAATAAGTTGCCCCTTCGTTGGGCGAATCAATAACTTTAAGTATTCGGTTTGAGGTAAAGCAGTTGGTGGCCATCACTTCCGGAATATGCACTTCCTGCATCCATTTTAACCATTCTTTTTCAGAACTCTCTTCCAGAATAACGGTTACATTATATAAAATCATGGCGTAAATATAAGAATTTCATTAGGGTTGTAGGATGTGAGTTGCAGGTTGTAAGGATTAAATTTGAAGGTTGTAAGGTCTATGACAAAAGGGTTTATGTTCTTTTTTAGCTAGGTATTAGGCAAAACTAGAGGGTTTATGGTAGAAAGGTTTAACGCAAAATGGTATATGGTTTAAGGCTAAAGCTTAAAATCTCTACACTTAACCTAAAACTTACAACTCTCAACTTTTAACCTTCCACTTACAACTTTTTCTAACGTATTTTTGTAGTGCATTTGTTACTGTTCTGCCTGAGGGAAATACCAAAGCTTTAGTTAAATTGAACATCATAATCCTTGCGATTTTCTAGCCGATGATACTATTTAAACGTTTCTGTTTTCTTTTGCTAATTTTTGGAACCATTGCTTGTTCTACCGAACCTGTGGTGCGCCAGATTCCGATTGAAGATTTTTTTAAAAATCCGGAGAAAACATCATTTAAAATATCTCCTGATGGGAAATATATTTCCTATTTGCAGCCCTATCGTAACCGGCTGAATATTTTTGTGCAAGCTATAGGTACTGAAAATGCGGTGAGAATAACTTCCGGCGAAGACCGTAATATTTATGCGTATTACTGGGCTAATAATGAGCAGTTATTGTTTTTAAAAGATAGCGATGGGGATGAAAACCGCCGTTTATATGCGGTAAATAAAGACGGCAGTAATATGCGGGATTTAATTCCGGATAAAAAAATTCGTATCCGAATTATAGGTTTAGACCGGGTGCAAAATAATCAGGTATTATTGGCTTTAAATAAGCGTGATTCTACCATTTTTGATGCTTACCGTTTAAATATTCAGACCGGTAATTTAAGCCTGATTGCTCAAAATCCGGGTAATATTACCAGCTGGACGGCTGATGCCGATGGCCAGCTTCGCCTGGCCGTGGTTAGCGATGGCGTTTCTGAAACCATTTTGTATCGCGGTAGCGAAAAAGAAACATTTAAGCCCGTATTTACCAATAATTTTAAAACCAGTTTTAGGCCTATTGGCTTTTCGCCCGAAAAGGATGTACTTTATGCTTTATCTAACCAAGGTCGAGATAAAATGGCTTTGGTAGCATTGGATTGCCGTAGCGGCAAAGAAAAAAAGGTAATTTATAGCCATCCAGATGTAGATGTGAGCGAAGCTGGCTATTCTGGCCGCAATAAAAAATTGCTTTTTGCCGAATACAATACCTGGAAAAACCAGCGCTTTTACCTGGACGATTCTATCAAGCGTTTTTTTGAAAATATAGACAAGCTTTTACCTCAAACCGAAATCCGGATTACGGACAGAAACCTGGCAGAGGATAAATTCATTATCAGAACGTTTACCGACCGTACGCCTGGCGCATTTTATCTTTATCAAACTAAAACCAAAGAACTGAAGAAACTTGCAGAGGTAAATTCGGCCATCAAAGCAGAGGAATTGTGTGAGATGAAACCGGTGGCTTACGAAAATCGTGCAGGCTTAACCATTCATGGCTATTTAACTTTGCCCAAAGGTACTCAAACTAAAAATTTACCGGTTATTGTGCTGCCGCATGGTGGCCCTGATAGCCGAAACACTTGGAATTATAATGCCGAAGTACAGTTTTTAGCCAATAGAGGTTATGCAGTTTTTCAGATGAATTATCGGGGTTCAACTGGTTATGGCAAAGTATTTTGGTCGGCCGGGTTTAAGCAATGGGGCGGTAAAATTCAGGAAGATATTACTGATGGCGTAAAATGGCTGGTTAAAGAGGGTGTAGCCGACCCCAAACGTGTAGGTATTTTTGGTTTCAGTTTTGGCGGATACTCTGCGCTTTGGGGTTTGTGTTTTCAGCCAGATTTATATGCCTGTGGGGTCTCCTATTCGGGCTTAAGTAATTTGTATTCTTATCTTAAAGCCATACCTCCTTATTATAAACCCTACCGTTTGATGTACGAAGAAATGGTGGGTAATCCCGAAACTGATGCAGAATATTTTAGAAAGGCTTCTCCGGTTTTCCATACTGATAAAATAAGGGTGCCTTTATTGGTAGCCCAAGGTGCCAGAGATAGCCGGGTAAATATGAATGAAACGGATCAATTGGTTAAAGAATTAAAGAGACGTAAAGTGCCGGTTACTTACTTGGTTAAAGAAAACGAAGGCCATGTTTTTAGAAACGAAGAGAACCGTTTAGACTTTTATCGCCATCTAGAGCAATTTTTGAAAACCAATTTGAAAGAAAACTAGTTTTATATGGAAGTCAATAAGCCGATTTACCGCAAAAACCTTTCGTTGGTTATTTCCTTTTTTGTACTCATCTCTGCTTTTTTTGTTCTGGCCGTTTTTGTGGCTTATCGTTTTACTAAAAAGTACGTTGAAACGGAATTTTCATCCAAAAAAATTGAAATTTTTGAGCAAACCGTCAAACCGTACAACGATTTTTTTCAGAATAGCATTCCCGAAATTTCTTATTACCAAGGTTATCTAGATTCTGCTTCGGCCAGTAAATATGTGGCCGATATTAGCGCAAAATATCCTTTTATTGATAAGGTTTTGTTTTACGATACCCAAATTAGTAATCATTTAATTAGCGATGGTTTTAGGGCAAATAACTTTTCTATTGGTCCAAAAGCTGTTTACCAGATGGGGGCTACTGTGCCTCAAGATTCGGTAGTATTGTTTAGAGATAGCCAGCCCAACAGCCTTTCGCTCAAAACAGCCGATGAATTTAATAAGATGGCGGTTAAATTTAGCAGCTTTATCGAGTCGGCAGATACCACCCAATCGCTATCTAGCGAACAGATTTTTAGTACGTTCTACATCATTAATCCCAATAGAATTACCTATTTCAATATCCCGAGAAGAGAAGAAGTGGCTATTTTTAAAGATTTGATGCTTAATAAACAGCCAAAATCGCCGGTTTTTGAAAAAGACATGTTTACTTTCCAAATTAATCCGGCTAAGCTTGAGGTAGAGAATATCCATCCCGAATTATATCAGCAAATCCGGATTACGCCCTTGGTTTATGAGCCATTAACCGGAAACGATGAACAACTGAATACCGAAATTGCCCTGCCGGGTGCTTTATCCAGATATAAATTATATTTCAGCTCATCGTCAAACTATCTCCAAACAGAAATCAATAACCGGTTTTTACCCATTGGTGGTTTGCTTTTTGTGATTTATGCGATTCTTACGGCTATCGCTTACCTTATTTATCGTAATTTATACATCAACGAACGTTTATTTAAGCTGCAATACGATTTTGTAAACAACCTTACCCACGAATTTAAAACACCGGTAAGTGTGATTAAAATTGCCGGGAATAATATCAGCAGCAGCTCTGCTTTAAGCGATAGAGAGCGCATGCATTATGGCAAAATTTTGGACGAGGAAGCAGAAAAACTTAATGATTTGATGAATAAGCTGCTTTCTTTTACCCAAATTGAAAACAAAGCCATCAAACTGAACGAAGAACGCATTGATTTAGCAGAGTTTTGCAAAAACCGGCTAGAAGCCTATCGTTTAAAAAATCCGCTATTTAAAGTTACTTACGAGTTATCGGGTTTGAGTCACTTTAAAACAGATCCAGTATTATTATCAAGCATATTTAACAACCTGATGGATAATGCTTTTAAGTACTCAGCCCCAAACAATTTGCAATTACACATTGGTATTTGGAGAGAGGGTCATAAAATCATTTTTCAATTTAAAGATCAGGGCATTGGTATGTCTAAAGAAGATATGAAGCATATTTTTAAGAAATTTTACAAGATAGAAAATCAATATAACCAGCAGGGTAGCGTAGGTTTGGGTTTGGCTTTCTGTAAAGAACTGGTTAATTTTATGGACGGCGATATTGCAGTTAAAAGTCAGCCCGGCAAAGGGTCGGAGTTTACCATTACATTACCTTATCAAGCCTAATTATGCAAAAAGAAATCAAAATAGCGATAATTGAAGATGATGAAAACCTGCGATTTTTGGTAAGTCATCGTTTGATAGCAGAAGGATATCGTGTGGTGGAAGCTGCCGATGGTAAAACGGGCGAAGAATTAATTTTGGCCGAACAGCCTGATATTGTTTTGTTGGATTGGATGCTGCCAGTTAAACAGGGGGTAGATGTTTGCCAAAGTTTACGTAACCAGGGTTTTGAAAACCTGATTATCATGATGACCGCCAAAGCCCAAGATGTAGATAAAATGGATGCTTACAGTGTGGGTGTTTCTGATTATGTAAGCAAACCTTTTAATATGGATTTATTGGTTACGATGATTGAGAATAAAGTGAAGTATTTCATTAATAATGAAAAATCGGAGGTGCATAAGTTTGGCGATATTGAACATCATCCCAACATCCATTCGCTTTATGCCAATGGTAAAAAAACAGAGCTAACCATTTTAGAAAACCGCATTTTGCTTTACTTTCTAAAAAACACCAATAAAGTAGTTACCCGCGAAGAATTGATGCTTGAAGTTTGGGGTTACCAGGCTGATGTAAACACCCGTACCCTGGATATGCATATTGTACGCCTGCGTAAAAAAATTGAAAAAGATTCTGAGATTCCCGTATTTCTGCAAACGGTTAGGGGTATTGGTTACAAATTTGCCATCGATTAATTTTTAGCACAGCAGCCGGCTTAAGCTAATTAAGTGGTCAGATATTGAATACTTTGGATGAATATCCAAGGCAGTATTAATAGGCCATCCAGGCATAAAAAATAATAATAGTCGTTTTTCTGCCATTGGGCTTTTATAATTAGCCATCCCGCGAAAGCGGTAATCAGCAGATTAACACTAAATATCTCGCCGGTAAATCGGCTAAAAATTCCAAATAGAATGATAGATAAGGCCAGTAATATCTGGCAAATCAGTTCGGATTTTTGCGTCCCGAGCAATACCGGAATCGTTTTTAATGCGTAGATCTTATCTTGGTATCTGTCACGAATGTCAAAGGGGATAGTAATCGCGGCTACAAAAAGCAAGCGATGGAATATTAAAACTACTATTTCTGAGCTATTTAAAATTAGTGTTCCTGATTCTAAAATGGGTAAAACTACCGTGCTTGCAGACCATACTCCGGCAATGAGCAGTAATTTGATTCCCGGAACGCTCCGCAAACCTGTTTTTTGCTGGTTTATTTTAAATAGGGGTAAATTATAGGACGCCGATAAAATAGCCAATAATGCTAAGAGCAGCTGGGTGCTCATTTTTAATTTTAAGGCGATAAGGATTGCTGCTACCATAGCAGTTAGACTGGCCGAAATGAGGAAGCCTTGGTGTGCAAATATCCAACTTGCCCTTTTAGAAGAAGAAGTGCTCGTGTTTTTTGGTTTAGCTAATAAAATACTGAAATTATAGAAAGTGAAAGTGGCAAAAAACACCAATTTAATTAGCCAAACATTGGGTTCTGTATTTAGTATCTGGTAAGTAAAAGCAACTTGTGCTGCTGCCGCAAAGGCAATAAAAAGATTGCTAAACACTAAAAAATTTAGAAACCACCTAATGATTTTTTGCATAAGGCATAACTAATTAGGCAGGCTTACCTGCTTTCAATTCAAAGAGCGTAATTTCTGGCAACATGCCCACTCTGCCCGGATAACCTAAAAAACCGTAACCCACATTTACATATAGCTGCTGCTGATTTTCGCGGTATAAGCCTGCCCACTCTTTATAAATATATTGTACCGGGCTCCACTGAAATTCTTTGGTACGTACACCAAACTGCATGCCGTGGGTGTGTCCGCTAAACATGGCATCAATTTGTGGATAATCTGCCAAAACCTGAGCTCGCCAGTGCGAAGGGTCGTGAGAAAGGAGTAATTTAACCGGCATATCGTCGGTATTTTGAACAGCTAAATCCAGGCGGCCATATTTGGCAAAACGACCGGCACCCCAGTTTTCAATACCCAGAATGGCTATTTCTTCGCCATCTACTTTTATCCGGCGGTTTTCATTTAACAATAAGTCCCAGCCCATAATTTGATGTGTTTTTTTCAAATCGGCTAAGCTTTTTGCCTTTGCGGCCGATGGCTGTCGGCCATAATAATAATCGCCATAATCATGGTTACCCAATACAGAAAACACCCCGAGCGGAGCTTGTACTTTGGCAAAAATATCCTGGTAATCTCTCATTTCGCTGGCTATGTTATTCACCAAATCGCCGGTAAAGAAAACGGCATCTGGTTTTTCCTTCAATAACATTTCAACTCCGCCAAGCACTGCTTTTTTATCGTAAAAACTTCCCGAATGGATATCAGAAAGCTGGCCGATAATCATCCCGTCGAAAGCTTTGGGCAGATTGGGTAAATACAGTTTCTGGCGTTTAATCTGATAATCATAAGCTCCGGATACAATACCAAAACTGAGCGAAGAAAGCGGAACGGCTGCCGCCAGCATACCGGCTTTAACCAAAAATTCAGAACGCTTAATGGGCTCGACAATCTCGCTAATTGGGTTAGTTTCGGGCTTGTGTTTTGGTTTAAGAAGTTTTCGCTTTACCTTTTTTGCTCCTCTTCTTAAATCATCAACTAATAAAAAGGGCAGAACAAATAATTTAGCTACTGCTGTGAGGAAAAAAGCAACGAGTAATACCGCCCTTATTGTGAGCCGGATGTTGAAGTAGATACTTAAGAAAACACCTGCTATAAGAAAGATGGAATAGCCCCACCAGATATAGCTAAACCGTTGTTTTTGCTTCTCAGACCACTTGGGATAGACCCCCTTTATGGCTTTATAAACATAAAAATCTAATAATAGAATTAGCAGCGTGATGAGGATTAGCACAAAAATACGGTTGGCCATAATGCATTAAGTGATTTTAGCCAAAATTAGCTCTTTTGAACGACTATTCTTGTTGGTTTTTATGAGATGAGAGTTATTTTTGCTTAGTAAGACTTTGCTAAATACCAACCCAAAAATAAAACACACCCCTATTCAAGTGTTTTCAGATTCTAAAGCCAGGTTTTCCCCTCTCGAGAGGGGAGACGTAGGTAAGAGCTTATACCAAACCCTTTGTTAGGGGTGTGTATTTTTTTTCATTTTTTTTTACGATGAGGCCTCAAACTCCAAATGATGGGCTTGAACTATTCAATAATCACTTTAGTGCGATGTGCTATTTCGCCTTCTTGTAGGTTTAATACATATACACCTGTGCTCAATCCTTTAAGGTTAAGCTGATGGTAATTTTCACCTTGGCCGGCATTCATTTTTTCAGACAATACCACCCGGCCAATAATATCTACCAGACTAAAAGTGCAATTAATTGCTTTTTGAGTAATAAATTGAACAATAAGCTGCTCATTGGCCGGATTAGGGTAAGCGCTTAAGTTTTTAATCTGAATTTGTGTAGGCGCATATCCGGGAACTGGGTTTTCGTTAAGGCTTAATCCGGCAATATAATTACTGGCCACCTGATTGTAAATACTTCGCAGTGGGGGACTAATTGGCAAAAGCGCATTATCTAAAATGGCTTTACCGTTTACTGCATCCAATTTATAAACCCGGGCTCCGGCACCAATGCCAATTTGTAATTCTTCAAACGCCGTTAACCAAAATTGGCCGGTAAATACTTTGCCGTTTGCCGAAGCATATTCTAGGGTAATGGTTTTTTTCTGTTCAGGCCCAATGCCGCAGGTAATGCAATAGCGGGCATATACATCGGTTTCGGTTGGGCCGTCAATCCATACTTTAGGCGAATAATTATTGAGGGTATACACATTGAGTTCGCCCGGATTTGGCGCTCCTTTTTGATTGTTTACCGTTGTGCTTGTTGGAATAACCATAATTAGCCGGTCGGAGCCTGCATCTTCCCAAAGCGCATTGCCCCAAGCGCCACCACCAAAAAAATTAGGCCCAAGCCAGGTCCAGCCGGCTGCTTGTTGCTGTACTTCATCGGCGTACCAAACCGCTAAATCGTTTCCATTGCCGCCTACAAACCTAAAATCATTCATATTGCCACCATAAACCACAATATCATCGCCATCGTTAGGGTCGGTGGTATCGGTTCGGCCCCCGGCCCCGCAACCTACATCTACTCCGGCACTGGCCATATTATTTACAAAAACCAGGTCTCTGCCCGGGCCGGTAACGATAGAAGCTTGTGAAATATCGGTAGCACCGTTTGCAGGTACACTATTTTGGCCTGCAATTACCAGATCGTTATCATGCTTGGCACCATCAAAGCTAGATCCGGTGGTAATGTAAAGCGAATAGCCCTTTTCAAATCGTAAAATATCAGGACCGTCGCCTAATCCAATTTCGCCGGTAGAGTGGATACTGGATCCGGCTCCTAAATCTACAATATCGGCTCCCGGCGAGCCGGTAAAATAGGCTGCCCCGGCAGTGAATTCTGCCGGCAGATAATCGAGCATCACTTTCCAGCCAAAAATTCGGTTCTGGTTATCCATCATGGTCGCAAAATGGCCAATTTTACTTTGGTAATTTTTATAGTTAGCCAAATTCTGCTCGTTCCCCCAATCCCAGGTTCCGGGAGGTAAAACCGGCGTAATCTTACCGCTTTGCTCATGGCCATCGTAATAATAGTCATCGTACATGTTCGGGATAGGAAACGAAGGCGTCCAGGTGCCTTCCCAAGAGTAGACATTTGCAGGCTTTGGCCAATTCTGAGCTTTTGAGATTAAGGGAAAGCTACACCATACTAAAATTGTGAGGAGTGCAAGGTTCTTTTTAAACATGATTTTTAATTTTTATTTAATCTTACCGCATTCAGAACAATTGATATGGCTAAAATGTTTTAATTAGCAGATAAACTGATATTAGTAGTTAAATAGAATTGGTTTGGATTTTCTTATCTTGAAGAATGAAAAAATGGGGACTTATATTTTCACTTTGCCTGTTGATTACTTCGTTGCGGGCTCAAGATGTTGAACAGATTAAACGAGTTTTAGGGGAGCAAACACTGGCCTGGAATCGGGGAGATTTGAACGGCTTTATGCATGGTTACTGGTCTTCTGACTCTTTACTTTTTGTAGGTAAGAGCGGGCCGCAGTATGGCTGGAACCGTACGTTAGAGAATTACAGGAAATCTTATCCCGATAAGGCGGCGATGGGGATTTTAAGCTTTGATATTAAAGAGATTAGATTATTGGATAAAGAAACGGCTTTTGTTTTGGGTGCCTGGCATCTAAAGCGAGAAAAGGATGATCCCGCAGGTTTTTTTACTTTGCTGATGCGCAGAATAGACGGCCAATGGCTGGTGGTTGCCGATCATTCTTCCTGACGTTTACTCCAAATGGCTCCCAAAAACAGTATTGAAATCTGTTTTGCTAAGCGGTTTGGTAAAGTAGCCGCTAATGTCGGGATTGTTTAAAGCACGGTGCAAATCATTATCGGTAACTGATGAGCTTAACATATAAATTTTAGGCTTTTTACTCAGTTTTTCTTTGATTTTTAGATAAGCTTCCAGAAAATCCCATCCATCCATTACGGGCATATTGATATCCAATAGAATGATATCCGGAAGTTCTTCCGACTTTGTTTGATTTTTTTCCAGATAGTCCAAAGCCTCTAGTACCCGTTTGTGGTGAACGAGTTCTTTGCTCAATGCTCTGAGTTTAATGAGTCGTTTCATGGCATACACAAAAACCTCATCATCATCTATTATACAGGTTTGGGCTATCGGATTCATTACTGTTAAAAATTAATTTTAAAAGTACTACCCTTATTTACTTCACTCTTTACACTTATTTTACCGCCTAAGGTTTCTATTTGGCTTTTAGTAATAAACAAACCTACACCCCGGGCGTCGGGGTTGTGGTGGAATGTTTTGTACATGCCAAATAGTTTAGCGCCGTATTTTTCCAAGTTAATACCTAAGCCGTTATCGCTCACTTCTAAAACCGCTTTGCCGTTTTCTTTATATGTTTTAACGCATATTTGAGCCATTTTGTCCGGATTTCGGTATTTAATGGCATTGGTTAGTAAATTTAATAAAATACTTTCGAGATAAGCGGGGATGTATTCTACCTCCGGACAATCTTGAAAATCGGCATGTATATCTACCTTTTCGTGTTCAATTTGCGATTGAATGGTGGCCATGATACTGGTGTAAACGTTCTCAAAGCGTATGGTTTTCTTAATCGGATTGTTATCTGTTTGGATAACTGTTACATCTTTTAAATGACTGATGGTTTGATTTAAAGATTCACTTATTTTATTTAGGTTTTCTTTAAAATGAGCAATTTCAAGTGGGTCTGTTTCGGTGGCTAATAAATCTAAAGTAAGCTGAAGGTTGGCAGCATGTGAACGCAAATTGTGTGAAACAATATGAGCAAAATTGATCAGTCTTTCATTTTGCTCATGAATGAGGCTAATAGATGAGCGCAGCGTAACCTCTTTTTCTTTCCGTTCATCAATATCCTGGAAAATACCCCTTACCCCAATAATCTTATTTTGCTGATCATCGTAAATAGCTTTCCCCATTGCCCTAACCCATAATTCGCGTTTATTGGCCGTAATAATTTTTAATTCTTCATCAAAAGGTTTACCCTCGCTAAGGCAGTCGTTCATAAATCGCTGTACCAATGGAATATAATCAGGATGCACAAAACGTACCGCTTCTTCCAATGTTGGCTGATAACCCAAAGGCATTTCATGAATGAGCGTAACTTCTTTAGACCAGGTGCCTTGACCGGTTTCTGGATTGACTTCCCAGCCGCCAATTCGGGCCATCTGGCCCACTTCTTCCAGAAGTATTTCTTTTTTCTGATTTTCTAATTGCGAAAGTTTTTGCTCATTAATATCCTGAAAAACACCCCTCAATCCAATAATTTTTTCTTGTTTAGCGTCGTAGATAGCTTTTCCGATTACTCGTACCCATATTTCCCGGTTTTTAGCGGTAATAATTTTTAATTCATGGTCGTAAGGAATACCTAATGTTAAGGCCTTTTCAATATTGTTTCTGGCAATGGATTGGTATTCTGGTTTTACATAGTTAAGGGCTTCATCTAAATTGGGGTTTGAATTTATAGGAAGATCGTGAATAATATTCATCTCTTTAGACCAAGTACTAATTTTGGTTTCGAGATTAATTTCCCAACCGCCTAATTTGGCCATCCGGCCAACTTCCTCGAGCAAGAATTCAATTTTTTGGTTCTTAATTTGATGGTTTACCCTGGAATCAATATCGGTTAAGGTGCCAATAAGGTAGGTTAATTCCTGATTTTCCCATTTGCTTTGCCCGGTAATTTTATACCAGCGGTAAACCCCAGAACGGTGTAAAAATCTTACTTCAATAGTAAAAGACTCATTCTGCTTGTTTTTGCTTTCTAAAATATCAAGCAGTTTTTGTTTATCCTCTTTAAAAATAAATTGGGTTAAAAGCAGCTGAATAGATGATTCAATTTCACCACGCTTATAGCCCAATAATTCGTAAAATTTAGACGACCACCAACAGGTTTTGTTTATAAAATGACATTCGTATACGCCTGCATTTAATCCTTTGAGTAATAATGCAAAGCGTTCATTGTCTTGGAAAAGATATTTATCTTGTTCTGGCAATTTTTAAGAATCAATAGGTGAATAAACTAGTAGTAGTTATCTATACAAATTACTAAAATATTTTTAGGTTCTAATTAATTTTTTAAGATTTTTTATCTAACTAAATTTAGTGTTTACCTGCTGAGTTTGTATTTTGATTAGAAAAATATATTTTTCTAATCAGGTTACCTTTGCTTTGCGTACCAATTTGGCAAACCAGCCGGGCAGCAGCCGTTTAATAAGTACGCCATAGGTTTCTTTGCCCCCGATATTTATTTCTTCCCGGCCATTATATACCGCTTTTATTATTTTGGCAGCACAAACCTCAGCTTTCATACCATTAGCTTGAGCGTGGTCCATGGTATTTTGTGTAGAACCGTTGCCTACCAAAGCATTAACAGATACCTGGGTTTTGATGAAGCCCGGGCATACCATGCAAACCTGAATATTTTCTTTATATAATTCTGCTCTTAATGAATCGAAATAACCGTGAAGGGCATGTTTTGAGGCTGAATAGGCAGAACGCAGGGGTGTGCCAAATTTACCTACCAAGCTGCTAATGATGACCAACTGTCCGCCGCCTTGTTTAATCATAGCAGGCAATAAAGCCTGGCTGAGGGCTACGGTACCCCAAAAATTAATGTTCATTAATCTTTGGGCTACATCAAGTTTGGTATCTAAAGCCAAAGCACGCTGACTAATGCCGCCAGAATGGATTATAGTATCAATTTTACCATAAATTTGAAGGGCTTCTTCGGCTTTGCTATTTAAAGTCTCCGTTTTTTCTAAATCCAGGGTTAAAACATGGATATCCATTGGGTTTCCCTTGCAATTAGATTTTACCTCGTAGAGTTTCTCCTTGTTTCTGGAAGAGATAATTAGTTTTGCTCCCTGTTGGTGGTAGGCATAAACCAAGGCCTCTCCAATTCCTGATGAAGCACCGGTAATCCAAATTACCTTTTGATTTTTATTCATCGTCAATTACAAAAAGTTCTGAAGCTATGTGGTCGGCAAACAGTTTGCCTTCGGAGGTTAAATATAGCTTTTCTGATTCTGTTTTTAGCCAGTTTTTTTGAATGAATTCTGCCAATTTTATTTTCATTTTTTCGGCATATTCGGTTCCAAAAGTGCTACAGATATAGGCCAAATCGGTTCCCCAAATGGTTCTTAAAGAAGTCATCAGGTATTCATTAAAGCGATTATTAAGGCTAAGCTCTTCTCGTGTTGCGGGAATATTTTTCTGGTTTATTTCTGCCAGGTATTTGGCATTATTGGCCACATTCCATTGTCGGCCGTTACCATCAAAAGAATGAGCAGAAGGTCCAATACCCAGGTATTTTTTTCCCTTCCAGTAATTAGAATTGTGTTTTGATTCTTTGCCGGGTTTGGCAAAATTGGAAATTTCGTAATGAATAAATCCAGCTTCAGCCAATTGATGCATCAGCTGCTCAAATTGGGCGGCACTTTGCCCTTCGTTGATAGCTATTTGTTTCCCGGTTTTTATAAAATGAGCTAGTGCAGTACCTTTTTCAACAGTCATGCCGTAGCAAGAGAGGTGGGCTATGCTTAAATCAAGCATTTTTTGAATATTCTGCTGCCATTTTTCATCGCTTAATAATGGATAACCATAAATTAAATCGGCGGTAATATTCTCAAATCCGGCATCTTGTACCCGTTTAATGGCGCTTTCGGCGTCTTGAGCCTGGTGTGAGCGATTCATCCAATGTAAATCGTCATCAAAAAACGACTGTACTCCAATACTAAAACGGTTAATAGGACTATTTTTTAGTTCGCTAACTTTAGTGTGGTTTAAGTCGTCGGGGTTAGCCTCCAGGGTAATCTCTGCTTCGGGGCTTAGGGTATGGTATTTTTGAATTTGTGCTATAATTCTTTTGATATCATCTGCAGCCAATAGCGAAGGTGTTCCTCCTCCAAAATAGATCGTTTCTACTGGTTCTCCATTTAAAAAATCTTGTTGAATAACAATTTCCGTTAACAAAGCGTTAACTATTTCTGATTGATATTGCAGCGAGGTGCTGAAGTGAAAATCACAATAATGACAGGCCTTTTTGCAAAACGGGATATGGATATATATACCAGACATGAGGGCTAAAATACCGATAAGCAGTATAAAATCAATCTTTTGCCTGATATTTAATTTAAGGGTAGAAATTGAAAATAGGTACAAATTAAGAATAAACGGGTACAAAAATTAGCTGTTGGTTGTGCAATTTTGATAAGCTCAAATGATGGATTAGTCCTAAACTATTTTTGAGATCAAAAACTAAAATCACGCTCATTATACATGCTTGCCAATAAAACCTTAGCCAGATTGTTTTCTAAAGCAAAGAAGATAGATGCTAGTCATTCTTTTTGCTGGAAATTGGGTATAGAATTAAGTTTTGAGGCTAATGTTCAGGTATCTTATAAAGATGCAAATGCCTATCTCAAAATAAAAAGATTTAAGGCCAGTAGTTGGGAAACCGATTTTTATAAGCCCAAAACCAACCTCTTACCCATAGCGTTTAAGGTATTTGTTTATACCCCTAATTTATTACAGGATGAGGAAATTAAGCTAAGTATCTGCCTCGATAATCAATTGGTAGCAGAGCAAATTTTTACTATTTCTATGGATTGTGAGCATGCCGGCTGGTTTAGCTTATCTCATTTGCCGCAGATTTAGTTTTATTTTTTCTACTCTGCCTAAAATATTCAGGTAAATTTGCAGAACCCTAAAAATAAATGGGCTTTGATTGATAGCTGAATGCCGAACTTATACTTTAAAATACTGGTCTTATTCTGTGTATTGCCTTTAGGTGTTTGTGCGCAACTAGACTCTCTACCCCAGATGCCCCGTCCGGTTGAGCGCAGTTATGCATTCAATCAGCAATTAGCTTATACAGCAATTCAAACCGATTCTTTAAAGCGCAAAGCAGATTCACTGGCTTTTCTTTGGATTAAGGCTCCAGACCCCAATCGGGAAAATCTATTCAGAGATAGTTTAATAAAGGTTTATCAGGTTTATAACCTCGATTTTGACAGCTGGGCTAAAAAGTTCATCAAGAATAAAAATCAGGATGGAATAGGGAAAATCAAAAAGCAGGGAGAAAGATGGATTTTTGGTACAGTTGTACTTTTGCTTATCGGTTTTGCGGTTCTAAAAAGTGCATTTAATAAAGAAATTGGCATGATTGTGAATGCGTTTTTTGATCATCGATTTTTAAGTCAGGGCCCTGCCGCAGGAAGTCTTTTTAATACCTGGCCATTCTTCTTTTTGTACCTGCTTTTTGGCTTTACCATTGGCATGTACCTCTTTCTGGCTGGAGAATTCTTCCATTTAAGTTATCCGCTCAGCGATTGGAGCTGGTATATTGTACTTTCTATCTTGACTATCCTTTTGTTTGCCCTTAAAATATTCCTGCTTCGTTTTTTGGGTATGTTACTGCAAGTTCAAAAAGCAGTGAAAACGTATATTTCTATACTTTTTCTGAGTTATTTTCAGGCTGCTATCCTGTTTTTGCCACTTATTTTCGCTTTTAGTTTAAGCCAGGCCGCGTATGCCGGTGTGTTTTTATACGCTGGCATTGTATTTACCGTACTTATTTTACTTTATCAGTTAGTTCGGGTAAGCATTCATATACTATCTCATTATCAATTTTCTAAATTCTATTTATTTATTTACTTTTGTGCCCTCGAAATTTGTCCGATTTTGATACTTATTAAAGCGCTTAGATTTTAGAAAATAGCCCATGACGGTATCATTAGAATCCCGAAAGAATAAAGTAAAAAGTATTCTTATTACTTTGCCCAAACCAGAAACAGAGAAATCTCCTTACTTTGATTTGGCTAAAAAGTACCATCTGAAAATAGATTTCAGATCTTTCATCCATGTAGAAGGTGTGCCTGCTAAAGATTTTAGAAAAGATAAAATCAATCTGGCCGACTTTACTTCGGTTATTTTTACGAGCCGTAATGCAGCTGATCACTTTTTTAGAATATGTGAGGAGATGCGTTTTGAGGTTTCTGCAGAAATGAAATATTTCTGTCTATCAGAAAACATAGCTCTTTACCTTCAAAAGTACATCCAATACAGAAAGCGTAAAATATTTTTTGGTAAGCAAACGGCTTCTGATTTGGCAGAAGTACTTAAAAAGCATGCCACAGAAAAATTTTTATACCCATGTTCTGATGTATCTGCAGAAGAAACCCAAAAATATCTTCAAGAGAACGGATATGATTTTACAGCAGCTGTGTTGTACCGCACAGTATGCAGCGACTTGTCAGATCTGGCCGAGGTATTTTATGATGTAATTGCCTTTTTTAGTCCTTCCAGCATCCAGTCCTTGTACAAAAACTTCCCTGATTTTAAGCAGAATAATACCAGGATAGCAGCTTTTGGTACCAGTACCCACAAAGCGGTAGCAGAAAGCGGACTAATTCTGGATATACCTGCACCCACTGTAAAAGCGCCGAGCATGACGATGGCGCTCGACGAATATATTAAGCAGGTAAACAAATAATTCTTTAACTTAAGCTTGTTAACTCAGCAGATTTGTTGCAAATTTGAAGAGTTGAATGGTTGAACATTAAAAATTTTCTTCTAGAATTAATCACAAAAGATATCGTAACCGCCTAATTGCTCGTTAATTTTCTGCGACAAATGTTTAGGTGTTTTAGTATATTCGACATATTTTTAAAAAATGAGTTCAATAAACACTCAAATGAATAAATTATATCTGATTGCTTTAGCAGCATTTGCGCTGCTGTCAAGCAGTTGCGGCAAAAGTGGAGCTTCGGGAGAATTAATAGGCGTTGGTTCTAGAAATTTCCGCAACAATGATGTTCCATACGGAATGGTCTATGTGCCTTCTGGTTCTTATATCATGGGTCAAACAGATCAGGATGTAACTTTTGCTCAAATTGCGCAGAATAAACAAATTACGGTTCAGGCCTTTTTTATGGACGAAACCGAAATTACCAATAGCGAATATCGTCAGTTTGTAAACTGGGTTCGCGATTCTATCGCCATAACCGATTATCTTAAAGACGATAAATTCTACATTAAACCCAAAGGAGCAAACCCTGACCTGAGTGCCAGAAAAATTATCGACTGGAAGAAAGTGGGCAAAGGAGCCAACACCATTTGGGGTAATAAAAAAGCGAATGCGGCCAATGCCAATAAATTACAGCCCATGTATTACCAGGGCGATGACCGTATTTTTGATCGCAATGAAATAGATGTACGACTTTTAAAATACAGCTTCGCACTTACCAATTACCGCGAAGCGGCTAATAATCGTAAAGACAAAACAAAAAGCCGTTCTAATTTTATTATCCGTGATAATGTGTCTATCTATCCCGATACCTTAGTGTGGCTGTCTGATTTTGCTTATGCGCAAAATGAACCCATGGTACAAGGTTATTTTTCACACCCATCATACAATAACTACCCGGTAGTTGGAGTTACCTGGCGTCAGGCAAGAGCCTTTACGGTTTGGCGTACCCGTTACTACGATTCTTACAGACAAAGTAAAAGACTAGCTGAACGTTTGCCTTATCAATTACCAACCGAGGCAGAATTTGAATATGCAGCCCGCGGTGGCCGTGTTGGAACCACTTACCCATGGGGAGGCCCCTATCCGCGTAATGCCAAAGGATGCTTAATGGCCAATTTTAAACCCGGAAGAGGTAATTATATAGATGATGGCGGTGCCTATACGGTAAACGTTAGATCTTATTTTCCGAACGATTTTGGTTTATACAATATTGCCGGAAACGTAGCCGAATGGACTTCTTCTGCTTATGATGAATCTGCCACTACTTTTACTAATGATTTAAATCCAACCTTTAGTTATGAAGCTAAAGAAGAAGACCCGGAGGTATTAAAACGAAAAGTAATTCGTGGCGGTTCGTGGAAAGATATCGGATACTTTTTGCAAAATTCTGCCCGTACCTACGAGTATCAGGACGAAGCCAAATCGTTTATCGGTTTCCGTTGTGTTACTTCCTATGTAGGCCGTGATATCAAAGACAAATAATAATTCAGACTCAATCTAATTTATCCTAATATAATACCCAAAAACATGTCAAATAAGAGCACTTTTAAAAATTTAGGCTTCAACGGAATCAACTCATTAATTTCTTGGGGAGCATCAGTAGTAATTGTTGGTTTAATGTTTAAAATTCTACACTGGAAAGGTGGAGAATTTATGATTGCTGCCGGTTTAATAACAGAAGCCATCCTCTTTTTTGTATTAGGATTTCAGAAAGATAGCGGCGAACCTGAAGAAACTGCCAAAACAGGGGGTAGCTTTGGTATACCCGGAGTAGATATTGACCAAGATGCCATTAATAAAATTGAAACTGGCCTTAAAAATTTTGCAGATAAAATTTCTGCTATTTCTGCTGCTGCAGATGCTGCTGCCATTACCAACGAGTTTGCTGCTAAAGTACAAGTTGCTTCTGCTACCTTCGATCAATTAAATGTTACCCTTAAACAAGTTGGAGATAATTTAAGCAAAATGGACGTGGCTCCAATTGCAAACTCTATGGACGATGCGAAAAAAGTGCAAGAAGAAGTAGTGAAGTTATCGAAAAACTTAGCTGCATTAAATGCAGTTTATGCTAATATGTTATCGGCCATGAATCAGCCACGTAGTTAATTTTTCAGATCAATTAAATTAAAAAATTAAGACATGGCTGGAGGTAAAGAAACCCCAAGGCAGAAAATGATTGGCATCCTTTATTTGGTGTTACTAGGCTTAGTAGCATTAAATGTGAGCGATTCCATATTAGATGCCTTTAAAAATTTAACAGATAGCTTAAAAACATCTACTCAAAATGTACAAAGCGGAGTGGATGCCACTTTTACCGGTTTTGAAGCAACTAAATTAAAAGATGAGTCGGTACGGGCAAAACCTATCTACGATCGTGCTAAAAAAGCCAGTGGATATGCCCGCGAATTAGAAACTTACGTAAATGAGTTGAAAACCGCCCTGGAAACAGAAGGTGGAGGCATCAACCCAAGTACCGGCGATTTAACAAAAAGAGATAACCTCGATATTTCTGCCCGCTACATGATTAATCAGAAACATGCAGCAGAACTTCGCAAAAAAATTAACGAAACCCGCGAAAAATTAATTGCTCTTTTAGACGGGAAGCAAAAAAATGGCGTTAATTTCTCATTAATGGCCATAGACCCACCGGCACGTGGCGGTATTCAGAAAACCTGGGAAGAAGCCAATTTTGGAGACGGAATACCTTTAACAGCAGCTATTACTGCTTTAAGTAAAATTCAGGCCGATGTCAAAAATGCCGAATCGGAAATGGTTAAAAAGATTTTGGGGGAGATGGATATGGCAGTAGTTAATCTGGATCAGTTTGCTGCTGTTGCAGTGGCCCCAACTTCGTATGTTATACAAGGGCAGCCTTACCAGGCTGAAGTGTTTTTAACAGCCTACGATTCTAAATCTAACCCAAGCATTACGGTTGGTGGCTCAACCTTAGCTGTTAGAGATGGTAAAGGAGTGTATTCTGTAAACACCAATAAAGAAGGTGTTTTTAGCTGGGTTGGAACCGTTACCGTTAAACAAACAGACGGCACCACCAAAACCTACCGTACTGCAGAACAAAAATATCAGGTAGCTCGTCCATCGGCTGTAGTATCACCAGATAAAATGAATGTATTTTATGTAGGTGTACCCAATCCGGTTTCTATTTCAGCTCCCGGAATTCCTAAAGAAAAACTTAAAATTAGCATGACTGGCGGTAGTGTTGCTGGCGCAAATGGCAAATACACCGTCAATGTAAGTGCCTTAGGCCAAGCTACTGTAAACGTATCTGCCGAAATTAACGGTAAAATCCAAACCATTGGTTCTAGTAATTTTAGGGTGAAGCGTATCCCAGATCCAAAAGCAAAATTTGCCGGCAAAACA
>CAZFAE010000008.1:47631-51489 GCA_964516035.1 uncultured Sphingobacterium sp. | reverse complement strand
GGTCGGGCTCCTGGAGCGGTGCCTGCTGGAAGCAGACGATCCGCGGCGCAACGATCGGTAAGTTAAACGCCTCACAAGATGGAGTAGTACAGCCAACATTTCGTTTGCGACTACTGATACCAACGTATTTTTTTTCGCTCTCTGGACGGCGCTTCTGCTTTTACGAATGGAAGGAAGACAAGTTTTCTCATACTGACATACTTTTTTTTTTCTTTATCCCCGCGTGGGCCCCCCCCCTCCTCCCCCCCCCACCACTATGGAGCTGTTCAAAATGAAGAACAACGTATTTCGAACAAAATATAATGGGGATTTCAAATCCCCAATTTATCTATAAGTTCGACATGCCTTTCAGAACATGCCGAACAGTAAAATCATTAATTATTCTCTCTGACCTTTTTTTCGCTCCTGCAAACGTTTAACCAATTCTTGTCTGAATTCTTTTTCAGCTTCAAATAGTCGAACTACCTTTTCTGCAGGAATAACCCTGCCGAATTCACGGGTATATTTCTTTTTTAACTCCAGCATTTGGGTTTCATTTTCCAGTTGCGCATCTAATCGGTTATCTGCAGAAACCGCATCGCCTGCTTTTCTATCCGCCATACGCTGTTTGGCCAATTCTTGCACCTCATTTCTAAACTGATTGTAAACTGGCCAGAATTTTTCAGCTTCCTTTGGATTCAAATCCATTTTTTGGCTGAGGAAAGCAATTTTAGCAGATTCCAGTTTCTCCATACGTTCGCCCGGCTGTGCCGGTCTGGCTGGTTGACCGTCTCTAACTGCTGGACGTTGATTTGGACGGGTTTGCTGCGCCATTGCGGGTGCAAGCCAAAAGCCGGTTAGGGCTAATGCAAGGATGATTTTTTTTATGTTTTTCATAGGTTTTGGTATAAATAGGTTTCTAATTCTTGTTCGTTAATGTTTTCAATCTCCATTGTTTTTTGATTGTCGTTAAGTCTGTCAAAAATCATTTGGGTATCTTCTTCATCCAAGTTGTTTTGCAAATAAACTACCATTTCTTGTTCAGGTATTTCATCCCAATTAATATTGTTTTTCTGACTGTTTAGGTTTAAATACATAGAAATACCAATACTTAAAACCAAACAGGCTGCAGCTGCATATTTTATCCAAATGGGAATAATTTTTATACCAAATTTGGCTTTTTCCTGGGCATCAATCCGGTTTTGAATACGAGTGCTCAGGGTATCAAAATATCCTTCCGGCACCTGGAATGGATTAATTTTTTCCATCTGCGCCAATTGAGGAGCTTCTTCCTGCCAATTATCCGATTTGTTTTTGGGTTTCATTTGTTATTAGGATGATGATTTCTAAATAAGGTTTAATCGTGATTGATTATATGAGCCTCAATTTTTTTCGCAGCCAGGTGAAAAGATGCTTTCAGTGCGCCTACACTGGTTCCCAAAACGGCCGAAATTTCCTCGTATTTCAATTCTTCGAAATATTTCATCTGGAAAACTAGTTTTTGCTTTTCGGGTAAAGTTTCAATAGCCCGGTATAATTTCATCTGGATTTGGTCGCCATTAAAGCCATCAGTAGCACCAAATGTATCGGCTTGCTCGGTCTTTAATTCGTCGAAAGAAGTGGTGTTGCGTTTTTTCTGTTTTTGTAAAAATTGCAAACATTCATTGCTGGCTATGCGGTACAGCCAGCTGTAGAGTTGGGCATCTTGCCTAAAGCGGTCCAGATTTTTCCAAACTTTGATAAAAACCTCCTGCACCAGGTCATCCGCATCGTCATGGTTAAGCACCATGCGGCGAATGTGCCAGTAAATTTTTTGCTGGTATTTTTGAAGGAGCAGACCGAAGGCTTCTTTGCGGCTACTTTCGCGTGAAAATTTGTCAAGAATTTCGGAATCGTCTATCAGCATGTGTTAAGGTTATCATCAGACTTCCTCAAGCTGGGTCTGATTCTTATTTCTTATTTTTTCTTGCAATTACTTTTTGTACTGCAGCAATAATAGCCTCGCTGGTTAAGCCGTATTTCTCCATCAATTGGTCTGGAGTACCGCTTTCGCCAAAACTATCATCAACCGCTACATACTCTTGTGGTGTTGGATTGTTTTTGGCCAGAACCTGTGCAATGCTATCGCCCAAACCGCCTAAACGGTTATGTTCTTCGGCAGAAACCACACAACCGGTTTTAGCTACCGAAGCTAAGATGGCTTTTTCATCCAAAGGTTTAATGGTATGAATATTAATAATTTCGGCATTGATGCCCATTTCGGCCAATTTTTCGCCTGCTTCTATCGCTTTCCAAACCAAATGGCCGGTGGCAAAAATACTTACATCAGTGCCTTCGTTTACCATCCAGGCTTTGCCAATCTCAAATTTTTGGTCGGGGTCTGTAAAAACCGGAACCGTTGGGCGGCCAAAACGGAGGTAAACCGGGCCTTCGTGTTTTGCTATCGCGATGGTTGCCGCTTTGGTTTGGTTGTAATCGCATGGGTTAATTACCGTCATGCCCGGAAGCATTTTCATCAAACCAATATCTTCTAAAATCTGGTGGGTAGCGCCATCTTCACCTAAAGTCAGGCCAGCATGCGATGCACAAATTTTTACGTTTTTATCTGAATAAGCTACCGATTGGCGAATTTGATCGTACACACGGCCGGTAGAAAAGTTGGCAAAAGTTCCGGTAAACGGAATTTTTCCACCAATAGTCATACCGGCAGCAATGCCAATCATGTTGGCTTCTGCAATGCCTACCTGGAAAAACCGTTCCGGAAATTCTTTCTGAAAAGCATCCATTTTTAAAGAACCGGTTAAGTCGGCACAAAGGGCCACCACTTCTTCATTTTGTTTGCCGGCCTCTACTAATCCTGCTCCAAAACCAGAACGGGTATCTTTTTTCTCGGTATAAGTATATTTTTTCATGCTAATTGTTCCAGAATTAATAATCGCCCAGGCTTTCTTCCAATTGACCTAATGCATTGGCTAATTGTTCATCGTTTGGTGCAATGCCATGCCATTTATGAGAATACATCATAAAATCGACACCAGCGCCCATTTCTGTTTGCATTAAAATAAGAATTGGTTTGCCTTTACCTGTTTTGGCTTTGGCTAAACCCAATACCCTGATGACATCGGTCATATCGTTGCCATTCATTTCTAACACATCCCAGCCAAAGGCTTCCCATTTGGCTCTCAAGTTGCCTAATGATAATACCTGTTCGGTTGAACCATCAATTTGCTGCCCGTTTACATCAATGGTAGAAATTAAATTGTCTACTTTATTGTGTGCGGCGTACATGGCGGCTTCCCAGATTTGCCCTTCCTGGATTTCTCCATCCCCGTGAAGGGAATAAACGATAGACGAATCTTGATTTAATTTTTTAGTTAAGGCGGCACCAATGGCTACCGACATGCCCTGGCCCAAAGAGCCGGATGCAATACGCACTCCCGGAAGGTGTTCGTGTGTGGTAGGATGGCCCTGTAAACGGGTGTTTAATTTGCGGAACGTAGCTAATTCTGCTACGTCAAAATAGCCGGAACGGGCTAAAACGCTATAAAAAACGGGCGAAATGTGCCCGTTAGATAAGAAAAATAAGTCTTCGTTTTTGCCGTCCATGTTAAATTCCGGACGGTGGTTCATTACCTCAAAATAGAGCGCCACTAAAAAATCGGTGCAGCCTAAAGAGCCTCCCGGATGCCCGGATTGGCAGGCGTGTACCATACGTAAAATGTCTCTTCTAACCTGACTGGCTGTTTGGGTGAGGCTATTGATGTTTGTGGCCATAATTGGAGTAGTTATTAGGCACAAAATTAACCAATGGCTTCGGTATTCGAAGCCTTAGTTTTAAACATCCGCCACTATTTATACACAAATGCTAAGCCAATAAAT
>CAZFAE010000008.1:35851-47531 GCA_964516035.1 uncultured Sphingobacterium sp. | reverse complement strand
AAAACCCATTGTCCGTCTATCTTTCCAATAAAATTATTTATTCCCGATAGGTTATCTGCAATTTTAAAAACCATTTTAGAAATACCGGTCATTGTTTTGTCTGGATTGATATTAACCGGTGTAGTTTTTGGCGCCAAAGTGTCGGCCAGAATAAAAAAAGTGCCGAATGCTTTGACTTCGGCTTTGATAAAACCATTTTCATACGTGCCACCCTGCGACTGGCGTTTGCTATCTACAATTACGGCTTTAGATTGTAATTTTTCTGGAAGCCCTTCTGTTTTAATGGCTAGCTGATAGCCTTTATGGATGGGTGTAGTTGGGCGATGGATTCGGTGTTGTGCAGAGTAAGTTCCCGGTAGGCGTGCCAATTGGGCATAGTCAAATTGCAGCGAACTGTATAACGCTCCTACCGGGATGTTGATTTTTACCTGCGGGTTGCTGAACTGGTTATCCTGGTTAAAAACAAAATCTTTTTTGCTTGAGCGGGCAGGTGTGGGGTTAGGATTTCGTTTAATCTGAAAGGTCAGGCTGCTGGTATTGCCTTTTACATCGCTAATGGTGTAACTCAATTGATGAATGGCATCATCGCTAAGAGTAATCAGGCCATTATTGATACTTTGATAAATTTTAATCGGATTACCCGGCTCGATAAAACTTTTATGAATCCGTGAGCCCGAACGGTTTAGGGCTGCAAAATCGAGGTGAGTATTGATGGCCTTGGTATCATCAAAACTAAAACGGTTCCAGGTGGCGGTATAAATAGGTTTTTGGTCTAAACTTAAGGTGATTTGGTATAAACCATGGTTGGTGCCGCTTATGCTGTTTTTATCTAAGGCAACTATGCCAAAAGCGCTTTCTCCATTTAAAAATATGGTTTTAGGTTCTATCAATTGATAATTTCCTTTACTGCCTTTAACCCCAAAATACTGTTTTGGGCTTTGCTCGTTAAAAGCCTCTCCGTTTAAAGAATACAAATAAATTCCGCTTATTTCTGGAGGTAAATTATCTGTAACGCCCAATCCAAATAATTGCGGATTGATGATTTCTTCTGTTTTGGTATCTCTGATTTCGAAGTGGAGGTGTGGCCCGCCAGAACTGCCGGTGTTGCCCGACCAGCCAATGACTTGCCCTTTTTTAACCGGAATTTCGGTAAAAGTGAGGGGCATATCTATTTCAAAACTTTTCAGTCGGTACTGAAAATCTTTAACTGTGCTGGCAATGCCCGGGTTGAAGGCTTTTAAATGGGCATAAACGCTGGTAAAACCGTTTGGGTGGTCTACATAAAGTGCCTGGCCAAATCCGCCTATTTGCACTCTTAGCCTGGAAATGTATCCATCGGCTACGGCATAAACCGGATAGCCTTCTCGTTGGTTGGTTCTAAAATCGAGGCCGGAATGAAAATGATTGGGACGTAAATCGCCAAATGCTCCTGCTAAAGCGGGATTTAAATCTAAAGGATATCTGAAATAATTGAGGGGATAGGTATTGGTTTGCGCCTCAGCGGGTATTGAACATACAAAAAGTAAAATAAGAACCCAAAATCGCATTTTGCTGATTATTTAACCTGAAAATCTAACAATTTCTCGGTACCTAAATAACCCTCCAAATGGTCGCCCACATTAATTTTACTCACTCCTTCTGGCGTGCCGGTAAAAATCAGATCTCCTTTTTTAAGGGTAATGTATTGCGATACAAAAACGATAATTTGTTCAAAGCGGAACAACAAGTCTTTGGTATTGCCCTGCTGCGCCAATTTGCCATTTACTTCTAATTTGAAGTCCAGCTGGTATACATCTGCAAATTCGGTTTTTGGGATAAAGCGGCTTACAGGAGCCGAATTATCGAAAGATTTGGCTAATTCCCAAGGCAAGCCTTTTTCTTTGTGTTTTTGTTGGATATCCCTAGCTGTAAAATCAATACCAATACCAATTTCATCGTAATAATTGTGTGCAAATTTTTCGGAAATATGCTTACCCTCTTTACACACTTTAAGCACAATTTCTATTTCGTGGTGGATATCTGAAGAGAACTCAGGATGGTAAAAAGGCTTATTGTCTTTAACCAGAGCAGTATCGGGTTTCATGAATATTACCGGAACGGTGGGTACCGGATTGTTCAATTCTTTAGCGTGTTCGGCATAATTGCGGCCAATACAGATAATCTTCATGTTACGAAGATATTAAAAATGAAGAAAAAATGGGTTTAAAGTACAGATATCCGTTTAATTACAGTTTCGTTACCCGCAATAAAACGAATAAAATAGAGTCCGCTGTTTAGTTTTGAGCTGATATTAAAGGTGCTGTTTTGCTCGCCAACAATCATTCTTTGAGAGAAAAGCGTGGAAACTTCGTTTCCTAAAAAATCCATGATTTTGATGGTTACGTTTACCTCCCTGCTTACAAAATAATTTACATTGATTTGATCAGAAACAGGGTTGGGATACACTTTAACATTACTCAAAATTTTTTCGTCCGGGGAATTAACTGTTTTATTAGCCATTTTAATGCTGGTTGGTTTAAAGGGAACCAGATTGACTTTGAGTTTGCTTGCAGGTTTTTCTTTTCGGGTATCTGTAATTTTAAGATTGGTTTTAGACTGGACTTTTGAAGAGTCGCGGCTAATTTTAGGTTTGATATCAAAAGCAAAAACATTCCCGCATGATAATACCAGTAAGGTAAGTATCACTAAGTTTTTATATGAGGTGAGCGGGTAAAATTTATTCATGCAATTTATATTATCTCAAAAATAACATAATTATGGTCCTTTATCTAAATTTGACCCTGTAGTTTAACAATCTTTAACACAATATAAGGAAAATAGCTTAATTTAAGCTGCAGTATTTTTGCATAAAAGGTAAATAATAGCCTGGCTTTTTAAAGTATTGTTTAATACCATTTCAAGATTTACATTTGTTCCATATTTTACATCAAGTGAGCAACCAAAAACATCTTCACAAATTATCTGCCGCAGGCGTATTAATCAGTTTAGGAATTATTTATGGCGATATTGGTACTTCGCCATTGTACGTATTTAAAGCTATTGTAGGCGACCGCATCATTACAACCGATTTGATATTGGGCGGATTGTCTTGTATTTTTTGGACGCTCACGCTGCAGACCACTTTAAAGTATGTAATTATTACGCTAAGGGCTGATAATAAAGGAGAGGGTGGAATTTTCTCTTTATTTTCTTTGGTAAGGCGCAAAGCTAAATGGCTGATTATACCAGCCATGATTGGTGGCTGCGCTCTGCTTGCAGATGGTATTATTACTCCACCAATTACCGTTTCTTCGGCTATAGAAGGTTTGGGTATTGTTTATCCTGGTTTGCCAACGGTACCTATTGTTATTGCCATCATTACGTTATTGTTTATTATTCAACAATTTGGAACTTCATTAGTTGGAAAGGCATTTGGTCCGATTATGTTAGTATGGTTTAGCATGATGGCCGTTTTGGGTATTATTTTTATTGCGCAATACCCTGCTATTTTACAGTCGATCAATCCATATTATGCCTATAAAATTTTATCGTCCGATCCCAGTGCTTTTCTGATATTGGGTGCAGTTTTTTTATGTACCACCGGAGCAGAGGCCCTTTATTCTGATTTGGGACATTGCGGAAGAGCTAATATTCGCATGAGTTGGATATATGTAAAAACCTGCTTGGTACTTAATTATATGGGGCAGGGCGTATGGCTTTTACAACATCAGGGGAATACCTTAAATGGCGATAATCCATTTTTTCAGATGATGCCAGATTGGTTCCTGATTATCGGAATTGGCATTGCCACCATGGCGGCCATTATTGCCAGTCAGGCTTTGATTTCAGGTTCTTTTACCTTGATTGCTGAGGCTGTTCGTTTAAACTTATGGCCTAAAGTAAAGATTAACTATCCTACCAATCAGAAAGGCCAATTGTACGTACCTTCTATGAATTGGCTGCTGTGGGCAGGATGTTTAATTGTGGTGCTTATTTTTCAGGCCTCGGCCAAAATGGAAGCGGCTTATGGTTTATCAATTACCGTAGCCATGCTGATGACGACGGTACTTTTAACTGTCTACCTCAGAAGAAAAAAATTCCCCAACTATATTGTTTACTCGTTTTTAACGGTTTACTTGCTTATTGAGTTGACCTTTTTAGCCGGTAATATGGCTAAAATTTTCCATGGTGGCTGGTTTACCATTATTCTTGGTTCCATCTTGTTTTCAGTAATGTGGGCTTGGTCGTCTGCCCGTAAAATTAAAAACCGCTTTGTAAGATTTGTTGAGATTGAAGAATATTATCCCATAATTAATGAATTGAGCGAAGATGAAACGGTGCCGAAATACGCTTCGCAATTAGTGTATTTAACCAGTGCTAATTTTAGTTCAGAAATTGAACTTAAAATCATGTATTCCATCCTGCAAAAGCAGCCTAAACGAGCCGATGTCTATTGGCTGGTACATGTAGATGTGGTAGATGAACCCTATACTACAGATTATAAAGTAGATTTTCTTATTCCGGGAAAACTGGTGCGTATTGATTTTAAACTCGGTTTTAGGGTAGAACAGCGAATTAATGTTTTATTCCGTAAAGTGGTTGAGGAATTGATTAAGAATAAAGAAATAGATATTACCAGTAGATACCCTTCGTTAAACAAACATCATATTGTAGGCGATTTTAAATTTGTGGTATTAGAAAAGGTATTATCTAAATCGAATAAATTGCCGTTTATTGAGCGCTTTATTATGGATTATTATTTTATCCTGAGGAAGTTCAGTTTATCTGAAGAAAAAGGGTTTGGTCTTGATTCGAGCTTTGTAACCATAGAGCGTGTACCGCTGATGGTTTCTACGGTAGACGACACCCAGTTGAATAGGATATAATCTAAATTAGTTCAAAATAAAGAGGCCCCGACATCCATCGGGGCCTCTTTATTTTGAATGCTGCTAAAATTTATTGATTGAGTTTACTGTTTTTGCGACCATAGCTAAAATAAAGCCCTAAGCCGGCAACCAGCCAAATGGTAAACAGCAGCCAGTTGTTAACCGGTATTTCGGTCATCAAATAAAAACAGCTTAAAGTACCTAAAACGGGTATTAGAGAGAAGTTATTTTTAAATGAAAGTACGGCACAAATGATACAAATAATCAGAAATAAATAGAAGGGGATATGGTGTTTCCAGGCGTCCCAACCTTCGTTAAAATTGAGTGTACTTTGAATATGTTCTCTAAAAAACACCATCCCCATAATTACCAATAATGGGATGATAAATTTGGCATTTACATAAGGAATACGGAAACGTTTTTCTGAGGGGTTTTCATCTTTAGGCAAATACAATACACCACCGCAAACCAATACAAAGGCAAATAGGGTACCAATGCTGGTTAAATCGGTTACCAGACTGCTATCTAAAAACAAAGCAGGAATGGCTACTATAAACCCGGTAACGATGGTTGCAAATGCAGGAGTTTGATATTTAGGATGGATTTTAGAAAAACGCTTGGGTAATAAACCATCGCGGCTCATGCTCATCCAAATTCTGGGCTGGCCTAATTGGAAAACCAGTAATACACTGGTGGTAGCTACTACGGCACTGATAGAAATGACATAGCTAATCCAGGGTTTGTTTATGCGTTCAAAAACAAAAGCCAGTGGGTCGGCTACTTTTAATTCTGAATAGTTGACCATCCCGGTTAATACTAGTGCAATGAGAATATACAATACGGTGCAAATGAGTAGCGAATAAATCATGGCTTTGGGCAAATCCCGTTTTGGATTTTCGCATTCTTCGGCTGTGGTTGAAATGGCATCGAAACCGATATAAGCATAAAATACGGCAGAAACTCCTCTTAAAACACCACTGAAATTATTGGGTAAAAAAGGTGTCCAATTTTCTGGGTCTACATAAAAGAAACCGATGGATATCACAAACAGGATAACGGCTACTTTTAAGCCCACCATAAAGTTGGTGCTCTTTTTACTTTCTTTAATACCTATGTAAGCCAGGTAGGTAACTAAAATCACAATCAGCATGGCTGGTATGTTCATAAAAATTTTAGTGTCACCGAAACTTGGTGCAGTCATCCAGGCATTGTGTGCATCGGCCATACGGCTATCTAATACTTTTCCAGCAGATAGCAAGGCGTCGGCATCCTGGTATCGTGCCAGGGCGGTGGTATGGTCGGTAGTGAGCCATCCCGGTAGGTGAACACCAATACCCTGTAATAAATTGTTGAAATAACCACTCCATGAAATGGCTACCACGATATTGCCGATGGCATATTCCAGAATCAGAGCCCAGCCAATTATCCAGGCAACCAATTCGCCAAATGCCACGTAGGCATAAGTATAGGCACTGCCCGAAACGGGAACCCGTGAAGCAAATTCTGCATAACACATGGCCGAAAAACCGCAGGTAATGGCGGTAATTACAAATAAAAGAGAAACACCGGGCCCTCCATTAAAAGCTGCGGTGCCAATGGTAGAGAATATGCCGGCGCCAATAACGGCCGCAATTCCCATAGCGGTTAAATCGCGTACTTTAAGCACTTTTTGCAGGCCCTGTTGCCCACCTTCTGCATCGGATAAGCCGGCTTGCTGATCGCTTAATATTTTGGCAATCGATTTTTTTCTGAATAAGGAATTAGCCATTTGTTGGTTTTAAAGGTTTGATTATGGAGATAAAACTCTGTTTTAATTCGATTTATTGTACAAATGATTTTGATAAAGATAAGCGGCGTGTTGGTAATACGAAATAGCCTCTTTGCTTAACTGTTTGTTTACACCAACTGATTTTGAGTCTCCTGTTTTAAAGTTTGGTTCAAAACCACTTATTTTTTTATTGGGTTCTAAAACGATTAATTGTTGATTACGAATATAGCCTAAACTTTGATAAGTGCTAATGAAAGCCCTTTCGCGGCCTGTTTCGAGGCGAAAAATATCGTAGCCGAAAAATTTAGATCGATAATTGAAATTAAGCAAGCCTAAAATGCTAGGCGCAATATCAATTTGGGCAGTAAGCCTTTCAAAACGCTGCGGCGACACATTTCCTGGGGAATAAATAATCATGGGAATATGGTATTTATCAACTGGTAATTCTACTTTTCCGGCGCTGGATGCACAATGATCGGCCACGATTACGAAAAGGGTGTTTTTAAACCAGGCTTTATTTTGCGCTTCGCGGATAAATTTGCCGATGGCGTAATCGGTATACTTTACCGCTCCAGCCCGGCTGGTGTGTGAAGGAATATCAATTCTTCCTTCGGGATAGGTATAGGGCCGGTGGTTAGAAACCGTCATTACATGACTAAAGAATGGTTTACCAGTTTGGTAATTTTTATCCATTTCGCGTAAGCTGAGTGTAAATAAGTCTTCATCGGCAACACCCCAAATGTTCTCGTAATGAATCTCTTCTTTTTTCAACGAATCGCGATCAATGGACTGATACCCATTATTGGCAAAGAAATAACCCATATTATCGAAATAACTATAGCCGCCATAAATAAATTGGGTGGCATATCCTTTACTTTTAAATACACTGCCTAAAGAAAACAGGCCTTCGTTATTTGGACGTTTAACTATAGACTGGCCCGGTGTGGGCGGAATAGCTAAGGATAAAGATTCTAAACCACGAACGGTTCTGGTTCCTGAAGCATACAATTGTGTAAATAGAATCCCTTTATCGGCTAGCGAATCCAGGTTGGGGGTAATGCCCAGGGTGTTGCCAAAATGAGCCATAAAACTGGCACTTAAACTTTCTACGCTAATCAGCACCACATTCATCCGTTTTTCGGGTTCAGTTTGGATGATATCTCTTTCAATACCTGTTTTATTATTTATAAAACGGCTATTTTTTTCTTGTAAAGCCTTGTGAATAATTTGCACTACTTCCTGTTCTGGCAAGGTTTGGTAAAAGCTGTTGTAATCTAATTCGTTGTTCCAAAAGGCAGAACCAAAATCGAATAAGCCGTTTCCTGATAATTCATTGGCGTATTGGTTGTTACTAAACTTTTTCCATTTATTGCTGACCCCGAAAAACGTAATTAGAGGCAATAATAATAAAGCCATTGCTACGGGTGTGCGCTGTAAAAAACGGTAACTGGCCAGGGTAGAATTTTTGATAGATGTTTTTAATCTCCACAATAAGAAACCAGACAGCAAAAAAATACCGATTAACAGTTTAACAATAGGATAGGATTGCCAGATATTGCCCACCACCTCGGTAGTGTAAACCAGGTAATCTACCGCAATGAAATTATAACGTGTAGAAAATTCATCCCAAAAAAACCATTCGGATACGGCATTAAAAACGCCGAGGAAAATAACCACTACAAAATAGCCATACAGCAAAAAGCGATGTCCGCTTTTGCGGTACCATTTATCGGGCAACAGCCAAATGTATAGCACCAATGGGATGATGAAATAGCTGAGCATGGCCAAATCAAAGAAAAGGCCAAGTGCAAAGGATCCAATAAAATTATACAAGCTCCAATCGAAACCAGCTCCCGTTTTGAACATTAAGGCCAAACGGGTAAGAGCAGAAATGGCCAGCGTTAATAGCACTACCAGCTTTACCGGGTAAAAACGCTCGTTGAAAATATTAAATTTTGTTTTCAAGTTATAGAGTTTTGGTTTTGAGATGTATGTTTAGTTAATCATGTAGTTTATCCAATTCGCTTTGCACAAATTGAACCAATTCCTGGATATAATCGCTGCTGAAATCGAATTTGATGCCTGCGGCCTGGTAAATTTCCTGAATGGTTTTGGTATAGCCCAGTTTCAAAGCTTCCAAATATAATTCTAAACCCTTTTCTGGATTTTCTTTATAGTTTTTCCAAACGGCAATGGCGCCCAATTGGGCAATACCATATTCGATATAATAAAAAGGGACTTCAAAAATGTGCAACTGTTTTTGCCAAAGGTTCATTTCTGCATCCGGGTGTTCGCTCCAATCTATAAAATTTGCACCAAAGCGTTCAAAAATACTTTTCCATGATGCGTTTCTTTCTTCGGCAGTGTGATTGGGGTTGGTGTACATCCAATGCTGAAACTGATCTACCACGGCCACCCAAGGCAGGGTTTTTAAAACATCTTTGAGTTGTTCTTTTTTGGCTCGTTTCAATTCTTCGGCATCGGTGAAAAATACATCCCAATGATCCATAGAAATGAGTTCCATGCTCATAGAAGCCAGTTCGGCTACTTCGGATGGGCAGTGTTTAAAATCGTTGAGTTCTAAATCGGCCGTAATAAAAGTATGTATGGCATGCCCACCTTCGTGAACCATGGTGGTTAAATCGCGGAAGGCATTGGCCGAATTCATGAAAATAAAAGGAGCACCGGTTTCGGCCAGCGGATAGTTATAACCACCTGGAGCTTTGCCTTTTCTGCTTTCTACATCAAACAAGCCATTGGCTTTCATGATTTTTAAACGGTCGCCAATATAATCGTTTAGCTGACTAAAGCATTCGATAGATTTATCAATGAGTTCTTGCCCGGTTTGAAAAGGTTTTAAGGCCTGTTTCCCGGATACGTCCACTTCAGTATCCCAAGGCTTTAAAGCAGGTAAATCCAAAGCTTTTTTACGGATTTCAGCTTGTTTGCCTAAAACGGGTACAATGTTTTTTTCGATAGCTTCATGAAACTGAAAACAGTCTTGTGGCGTATAATCAAAACGGCCCAAAGCCTGGAACATATAATCTCTAAAATTATTAAAACCTGCATTTAATGCTACCTGATGTCGCAATTTTAATAATTTATCAAACAGCTCATTTAGGCTTTCTTTATCCTGCAAACGGCGAAGCGTAATGGCTTCCCAGGTTTTTTGCCGGGTTTCTCGGTCTAAATCTTTTAAAAAGATGGCGGCTTGTTCCAGCGTATATTCCTGTCCGTTTAATTGTACAGACATGGCACCGGTAATGCTTTGGTATTTTTGCTGCTCTACCTGAATGGTGGTTTGCAGCGCTATGTTTTCTTCCCTAAATAATTCTAAAGCTTTTTTAGTGCCTCTTATCAGGATAAAATATTTTTGTTGATCGAGCTCTTTTAAAAATGGATTCTGGATCAATTTTTGGTTCAGCTGATCATTGAGAGGGGCTGTTTTTGGCTCAATTTCGGTGGCGAAATACTGGAAATCTTCGAGCAGTTTTTCGTCGCTGGTATCGCAAGTCATGCGGATATAGCGCCAGGCAAAATCTTCTTCCAGGGCAGCTTCCAATTCACTGCGGTCGCGGAGCCATTGCTCCAGCTGGCCAACAGCATTAATTTCACGTTCTAAAAGTTCCTGAAAAACAGGTTCCAGGTTTTCCCATTTAATTTCCAGGTTTTGCGGGAGATAGGTTCTTGGTTTTTTATTGATTTTTAAATCTTCCATGGTTAATTAAAAAGGCATCCTAAAATAAACATCTAAAAAAAAGAAAACAGCAAATATTACCGAGGCTATGCCATTAGTGGTTTGAAAAGCCCGGTCTACTTTGCTTAAATCGCTAGGTTTTACCAAGCTGTGCTGGTAAACGAGTAAAATCCCGAAAAACAGTATTCCGCAAATGTAAAACCAGCTTAAATTGGTAAAAAACAAAGGCAAGCTGATAAATAATATGGCCAAAACGTGTAAAAATGAAGAAACACGAAGGGCTTTTTTTGCACCCAGCCAGGCCGGTATAGAGTATAATTTTTCGTTACGGTCAAACTCTTCATCCTGTAAAGCATAAATAATATCGAACCCGCTTACCCAACAAAGTACAGCCAGCGATAAGAAAACCGGCACCCAGGCAAACTCACCAGTAACCACCAAATAGGCACCAATGGGGGCAAGGGCCAAGCCTAAACCCAAAACCAGATGACAAAGCGGCGTAAAGCGTTTGGTATAACTATAGCCTAAAACCACCGCTAGCGCCACCGGCGATAAGTAAAAACAAAGCGGATTGATGAAATAGGTAGTGATTATAAATAAAGCCGAATTGAGCAGCGTAAAAATCAGGGCTTGGCGGGCAGATACTCGGCCTGCCGGAATATCGCGGATTTGCGTTCTGGGGTTTTTGGCATCAAAATCACGGTCCAGATAGCGGTTAAAAGCCATGGCAGCATTGCGGGCAAAAACCATGCAAAGCAGCATTAAAACAAAAAGTACACCGCTAAAAGTATTTGGGGTAGTGCTTAAAGCCAGAAAAAAGCCAATTAAAGCAAAGGGTAGAGCAAAAATGGTATGCGCAAAAAGTACTAGTGAAACGTATTTTTTCATGCTATTTATTATTCAATTCGCCATTTTGGGCTTGGTAATTTTCTATGTAAGCTAAAAGAGTGCGGAGTACATTCTCCATATCTTTCCTTACTTCTTGTTCTGTAAAGCGAATAATTTCGAGATTATGACGCTTTAATTCCGCTTCTCTGTTTAAATCGTATACCTGTTGGGCTTCATCTTCATGCGAATAGCCATCTATTTCAATCACCAAATTTAACTCTGTGCAATAAAAATCTACAATATATTTTAATAAGGGTTTCTGACGATGAAAATCAAAGCCCATTAATTGTTTGTTTTTGATTTCTTGCCAAAGCAATATTTCGCCAAGCGTGCTGTCATTTCTGAGTTTACGGGCTAAAAGTTTTAAATGAGCCTGGTAAGGAATAATTTTACGCCTCATAACACACCCCTTTTTAAGTGCTTACAAATTTTTAAGCAAGAATCTCCCCTCTCGAGAGGGGA